>JANQNI010000162.1 GCA_028289805.1 Thermoplasmatota archaeon
CCCGATGGTGGCCTGGACGCCGAAGACGACGACGAACACGGGGAGGACGGAGGGGGCGGCGTGGACGGCAAGGGGGACGCGGGTGCGGGGCAGGCGGGCGTGGTGGAACCAGGCCAGGGGCACGGCGAGGGCGAGCGTCAGCAGCACGGAGAGGGTGGCCTGCCACGCCGCGACGGCGAGGCGGCCCCGGACGAGGGGGTGGGTGGCGGCCCAGACCCAGGCGTCCGCGTCGGGGGCGGTGAGGGGGGCGAGGAGGGGGCGGAAGAAGGCGAAGGCAAGGAAGAGGGCCGGCGCGGCCAGGATGGCAGCGACGGCCCGGCGCCGCATGCTCAGGCCCGGTGGACGTTGTAGAGGTCGCTCCAGTCGGACACCCAGTCCTCGACGCCGGCGCCGATGGCCTCGTAGCTGATGCGGGCGGCGACGAAGTCTTCGGGGCGGGGGTCTTGGTCGTTGTACACGTCGCCGACGCTCTGCCGGGCCACGAGGGTGTCCGTGACGGGGTAGATGGCGTTGTTGGGCGCCGCGAGGGCCTGGAAGTCGTCGGTGAGGGTGAACTCGATCCACGCCTCGGCGGCGGCGCGGTTCTCGGTGCCGTCGAGGATGCCCATGGTCTGGACCTGCTCGAAGACGCTCTGGGGGGCCAGGAACACGTCGTTGAGGGTCTCGGCGCCGTAGAAGACCTCGTAGGCGGGGCTGGTGGTGTAGCTGGTGACGACGGGCTTGTCCTGCTTGGTGCCCCCCTCCCACTGGCCGTAGCCGCCGCTGAAGCGGTCGACGTAGGCTTCGGTCCAGCCGGTGGTGACGGTGAGGCCGCCCGCAAGCAGTTCGTCCCAGAAGCCGAGGTAGCAGTCCTCGCCGAAGGCGGCGACGGAGGCGACGAGGAAGCCGAGGCCGGGGCTGCTGAAGCGGGGGTCCTGGGTGACGAAGGCGTCGGCGTTGTCCACGAGGTCCGTCCACGTCTCCACGGCCAGGTCGGCGCGGGGGTCGACGTTGACGGCGATGTAGCCGCGGTCGACGGGGGTGGCGAGCCAGGCGCCGTCGTCCGTCGGCACGAACCGGTATTCCTCCCCCACGCGCTCGGCCAGCAGGGGCGTGTAGGGGGCGAAGACGCCGGCATCCTCCGCCTGGGCCATGAGGACGTTGTCGATGCCGTAGAGGACGTCGAAGCTGCCGCCGCCGGCCTCGCGGTCCTGGACGGCGAGTTGCAGCGCGGTGCCGGCGTCGTCGGCGGCGACGTGGGTGACGGTGGCGCCCGTCAGCGCCTCGAAGGCGGCCTTGGCCTGGTCGAAGGCGAAGTCGAAGGCGCCGTGGTCCAGCACGACGAGGCTGTGGCCCGTCAGGTCGGGCCAGGTCTCGCCGTCGAAGCCCAGGTCGGCGTAGGCGGTGACGTCGTTGGCGTCGAAGTCGACGGGGGCGGGCGCCGGCGCGTCGGCCTCGGCGGCCTCGGCGCGGGCGGCGGGGTCCACGTCGCGCCAGCAGGGCTCGACGGCGGTGAAGGGCGTCGTGCAGCCGGCGAGGGCGGTGGCGAGCA
>JANQNI010000163.1 GCA_028289805.1 Thermoplasmatota archaeon
CTTGCGCTCGATCATGTGGTAGTACTGCAGCTCGTCGATCTTCTTCTGGGACTCGAAGTGCATGTCCCAGTACTGGCCCTCGCAGACCTCGCGGGCGAGCTTGGCGACGTCCTGGCTGACGCCGCGGTACATCGTGTCGTCGATCTCCAGGCTGTCGAGCAGCTCGAAGACGAGGCTGAACATGGTGTCGCCGGCCAGGATGCCGATGTTGGTACCCCACTTCTTGTGGACGGCCTCGACGCCGCGGCGGGTGTCGCAGTCGTCCATGATGTCGTCGTGGATGAGCGTGAAGTTGTGCAGGACCTCCAGGGCCACGCCGTAGGGCATGATGAGCTTGGAGTCCCCGCCGCACGCCTGGGCGGCCAGCAGCGCGACGATGGGGCGCAGGCGCTTGCCGCCGCCGTGCAGGGGCAGGTGCCGCACGGCGTCGTAGAGCTCCTCCGGCTTGAGCTCCCTCTTGACGAGGTACTTGTTGAACTCCTCCGAGAACTGCTGGAGGTAGGGCCTGAGCGCGGCTTCGAGGTTCATAGGCAGTGTTCCTCCGACAGGGCGGCGGGGCGACGGGCTCCGGCGAGGTACAAGCCGGTCTTCAATTCTTCTAAGAGGATGGTGGCCTCGGCGGTGGCGTCGTCGGGCCCCCGCATGGCGGCGCGAAACAGGGTGGCGGCGTATCCGGCGAGGTCGGCGCCGAGGGCGAGGGCGCGCACGGCGTCGAGGCCGTGGCGCAGGCCGCCGGTGGCGACCAGGGGGAGGCCGGGACAGAGGGTGCGGGCGTGGCGGACGCAGTAGGGGGTGGGGGTGCCCCAGTCCCAGAACGTCCTGCCGAGGCGCGCCTTGGCGGCGTCGCCCGCCTCGACGGCGCGGTGGTGCTCGACGGCGCTGAAGCTGGTGCCGCCCAGGCCGCCCACGTCGACGGCGGCGACGCCCACGTCCTGGAGGCGCTTGGCGGCGCGGCCGTCGATGCCAGCGCCGGTCTCCTTGACGAGCACGGGCACGCGTAGGTCCGCGCACAGGCCGGCGATGGCGTCGAGGCCCCCCGCCGCCACGGTGTCGCCCTCGGGCTGCACGGCCTCCTGGAGGGGGTTGAGGTGGACGTAGAGGCCGTGGGCGTCGACCATCTCGACGGCGGCCTCGGCGTGGCCGGCGGCCTCCTCGCCCCACAGCAGCACCTGGGGCAGGCCGAGGTTGGCAAAGCGCAGGGGCATGTCGTGGTCGAGGATGACGCCGTACGTGTCGGCCAGGTCGGGGTTCTCGACGGCGGCGCGCTGGCTGCCGACGCCCATGGCGAGGCCGTGCTCGGCGGCCGCGGCGGCCAGGCGGTCGTTGACGTCCTTGGCCATGCGGGCCCCGCCCGTCATGCCGGTCACCTGGACGGGGGCGCCCAGGTCGTGGTCCAAAAACCGCGTGCGCAGGTCCACGTCGGCCAGGTCGAACTCCGAGAGCGGCTCGTGCCGGAGGCGCACGGCGTCCCAGGGGTTGGGGATGCTCTGCACGTCCCGCTCCAGGGGGATGCGCAGGTGCTCCTCCTTGCGGCGTTCGGTCTCGGCGGCTGCGGCGTCGCGCGCGTCGGCCACGGGGCGGGGAGCCGGGCGAGGTGGGAAAGGGTGTCGCTTGCCGACTACGTCCAGCAGGAGGGGTGGAAGGGCTCGCGGACGCAGAAGGGGAGGAAGCCCGGATCAACCACCGGCAACTTGTCCCCTAGACCGTCGATGGCGTCCGTCGCCTGGTCGACGACCTCCCCGCCCCGGCCGGTGGCGTACCCGTACATGCAGTCGACGTAGTCGCCGAGCGGGTCGAGCGAGGCACAGGGCTGGGCCTGCGTGGTCGGGACGGCGAGGAGGCTGGCGATCAACAGGGCGGGAACCAGGAACCGCATGGTTCAGCAACGCCCGGAGGGTAGATGGCGTTTCCTCGGGACGAACGAGGAACTACGCCGCCACGACCCGCGTCCCCGGCACGTCCTTGCCGCGCAGGACGTCGTGGAGACGACCCCGCACCATGCCGTTGACGATCCACGTGGGGCACTCGGCGGCGACCGCGAGGGCCCGCTCCAGCTTGCCCACCATGCGGCCCGTGACGTCGGTGCCGGCGGCATCCACGTCCTCCAGGCCGTCCACGTCGCCGGGGCCGACGTGGGACAGGAGGACGGCGTCGGCGTGGCCGGGGTCCTTGTCGAAGACGCCGTCGACCTCGGTGGCGAAGACGGCGAGGCGGGGCTCGAGCTCGTGGGCCAACTCCATGAGCAGTTCGTCGGCGGACACCACGCGCCACCCCAGCACGTCGTCGCGCACCACGGTGCCGTGCAGGATGGGGGTGAAGCCCTCCTCGACGAGCTGGCCGATGCGGCGGCTGGGCAGGCCCAGGAGCTGGTCGCCCTCCGAGTGGCACTGCAGGTGGAGGGGGACGGGGACGGGGCGCAGGCCGGCGTCGACGGCCAGTTGCACCACGTCGGCGTGCAGGCGGCCGACGCTGGCGAGGATTTCACTGACGCCAGCGCGGGCGCGGGCGTCGACAGGCTTGGTGCCGATGTGGTGCTTGTGCGCCTGCGGGTGGCCGAAGCTGCCGGCGCCGTGCAGCAGGACGGTGGGCAGCTCGGCGCGGGCCAGTTCCCCCAGCAACCGCT
>JANQNI010000215.1 GCA_028289805.1 Thermoplasmatota archaeon
GAAGTCAGCAAACTCGGCTACACCACCACCCAAACCAGCGTCAACGTCGAAGCCGGCATCGAAACACCCCCCATCGTCAAGGTACAAATCATCCGCGACACGGCCAGGCTTCCCTTCACGGAGGTCCTCCAGTACGCCGGATACCTCCAGTGCGGTGCCGGATTCCCCGTCGGGGGCCTGGCCTTGAACCCGTGCGCCGCCGGCGACTCGGTCAACGTCTTCAACATTCCCGTCCAGAAGGTCCCCGACGCCGTGCAGACGGAGATGTACTGGGAGGGCACGAACGCCCTCGGCGACGGCCTGAAGGTGTCCCAGAACATCCCCGGGACCAGCACGTACTACGTCACGTCGGACGGCCCCAGCCCCCGCGCGCTTCGCGTCAACCAGTCGCTGATGGTGGAGCACAACGGCGCCGACTTCACGGAGCTGGTCACGACCGTGTTCCCCGGCTCCACGAGTGTGAGCCTGGTCGTCGACCAGACCTTCGACATCATCCACACGTCGTTCTATGGCTTCCTCCCGGACGAGGAGTGGACGTTCCTCGAAAGCGGGCCGCACCCCACCCCGCAGTGAGCGACGCGACACCCCGCCCTCCACGCGGCCCGCCCTGCGCTTGCCGGGTTGGGGAGGCTACGAGAACGTTCCCAGTCCGACCTGCCCCACCCGGCGCAGTCGCTCCACCTTGGGCAGGACCTCCTCCCAGTCCAGCTCCTTCCACTCCAGGCCGTGGTCCCGGAGCAGGTCGCGGGCCTTGGGAGCGACGCGGGGGGCGATGAGGACGCCGCGGACGCCACCGTCCGGGTTCTGGGCCCGCAGCGGCTCGACGTAGCGCCACAACTGTTGCGCCTCCTTGACGCCGGCGGTGCCGCGCTTCACCTCCACCACCAGCCTCCGACCCTCGGCGTCGTCGCCGTCCAGGTCGTAGAAGCCGCGCTTGGAGTCACGTTCGCGCCGGCGGGGGACGAAGCCCGGTTCCACCAGTTCCGGGTGCCTGAACAGAAGCTCCTGCAAGTCGTCCTCGGAGCCCACCAGGGACAGTTCCTCGGCGTCGCGGATGGGCACCGCGATGCAGACCGAGATGGCGTGGAAGGTGACCTTGACGATCTCCTCCGGCTTGGGCCGGTACGCCGTCAGGACCAGGAGGTCGTCCTCGACCTCCGCGTGGAACGTGGCACCCGGCGGCTGCCAGTTGACGGGCTTGGCCTTGGTCGCCGTGTGGACGAGGAACGTCCCGTCCGGCTTCAGCAACAGCAACCGCTCGCCCCGGTGGAGCATGGAGCGGGCACGGCCCTGGTACTGGATGGCGCAGTCGGCCACCACCTGGACGAGGCGGCCCTTCTCCTCGCGCAACGCAGTCAGTTCCTCGCGCAGGAACGTCAGCGCGGTGGCGGCGTCGGGGTCCCGGACGAGTTGCATCGCTGCTGGCCTACGCGAGGGCGTCCCGGATCTCGCGGCGCATGTCGGCGTCGCTGATGCCGCCGTCGGGGTCGAACTCTTCCTCGATCTCCGCCAGCAGTTCAGCGAACTGGGCCCGATACTCGGGGTCCGTGCGGACCTCCTCCGCCAGATCCTCGGGAAGGAGGTGGTCGTAGACGTCCTGGAACGCAGGACGGGGACTCTGGGCGTTGAACTGCTTCTGGCGCACCGTGGCGACGACGGCCGCCTCCACGTTCTTGGTGCCGAAGCCGGGGGTGGCGAAGGCGCGCACGATGGCGTCCTCGTCCACGTCGGGGCACTCGCTCTTGAGTTGCGCGAACAGGGCGCGGCTCTGGGCGTCGTTGGCGATGACCTTGCGGCCCGCCGCCAACTGTCGCTCCAGGTGCTCCTCGACGGGGATCTCCCTCGCCATGCTCCGCGCGAGCCGGGGGGCGTTGATGAGTGTTTTCCGACGCCGCACGGGCCCGATGGACAACGGGTGCGCAGCAACCGTTTTCCAAGCCACCCGGGGTGAGGCACGTATGCGACGTGGTGTGCGCGCGCTTTCCCTGGCGCTGATGACGATCACCGTGGTGTTGGCCGGGTGTGCAGACGATTCGGTGGAGGAACCCACCGAGGAACTTGAGTTCAAGGAGTTCGAACTGCAAGCGACGGAGGACACGGGCGTCATCCGCGGCGTCGTCGTCGACCCCGCCATCGTTCCGCTGACCGACGTCGCCATCGTCCTCGACGACGGCCGCGATGCCGTCACCACGGACCAGGGCACCTTCGGGTTCTCCGACGTCGAGCCCGGCACCCGCATCCTGACCGCCTCCAAGCCCGGCTTCGAGGCCATCCAGACCAGCGTCACCGTCGAGGCGGGCATCGACGTCCCTCCGGTCGTCAAGATCCAACTCACTCCCGACCCGGCGTCGACGCCCTTCGCGCAGACCACCCAGTTCACCGGATTCATCGCGTGCAGCTTCACCCTGGTCACGGTCAGCTACGCTGCCTGCAACGCGGATGGCGTCGCGGAGACCGTGGGCAATGTGTTCATGGAGGAGCACACCTACGACCGCCCTGCCGACTTCGTCCAGTCCGAGATGATCTGGGAGGCGACGCAGCAGACCGGCAGCAGCATGAGCATGGGCTGGACGGACCCCAACGGCCCCAACGGGGGCCAGGTGGGCATCGCGAGCGCCTCCGGCGAGTCCCCCCTCGTGGCCCACTTCGACCGCCAGACCAACCGCACCATCCCAGGAAAGCTTATTTTATTAGCCAAGACGAC
>JANQNI010000226.1 GCA_028289805.1 Thermoplasmatota archaeon
GAGGCGGACCGGCAGCGCGCATCCGCCTACGCCCGCAGCCTCATCGAGGCCAGCCTCGACCCCCTCGTCACCATCAGTCCCGAGGGCAAGATCACCGACGTCAACAAGGCCACCGAGCAGGCGACGGGACGCAACCGGACCGAACTGATCGGCACCGACTTCGCCGACTACTTCACCAACTCCCAGAAGGCCCGCGAGGGCTACCAGCTCGTCTTCGAGCAGGGGCAGGTGAAGGACTACGCCCTGGCCCTCCGCCACGTCGACGGTCGCCTCACGGACGTGCTGTACAACGCCTCCGTCTACCGCGACGCCGACAACAAGGTCAAGGGCGTCTTCGCGGCGGCGCGCGACATCACCCAGCGCAAGGCCAACGAACTGTCCCTGCAACAGTCGGCCACGACCCTCAAGCGCAGCAACCGGGAACTGGAGCAGTTCGCCTACGCCGCCAGCCACGACCTCCAGGCACCCCTGCGCGCCGTGCGCTCCTACATCCAGTTCCTCTCCGAGCACCTGGCAGGCAGCATGGACGAGGAGACGGAGCACTACGTCACGCGCAGCATCCAGAGCGTGGAGCGCATGAAGGACCTCATCGAGGGCCTGCTCGCCTTCAGCCGCGTCGAGCGGCGCGGCAACCCGTTCACCCGCTTCCAGTCCGGCGACGCCGTGGCCGCAGCCGTCGAGAACCTGGAGGAGAGCATCCAGCGCCGCAACGCCAAGGTCACGGTGGACCCGGACCTGCCCGTCCTGCGCGGCGACCTGCCGCAGGTCACGGCGCTCTTCCAGAACCTCATCGCCAACGGCATCCGCTACAACGACAGCGAGGTGCCGGAGATCCACGTCTCCTGCATGGAGACGTCGGCCGGCCACGCGTTCACCGTCTCGGACAACGGCCGCGGCATCGCCCCGGAACACCACGAACAGATCTTCGGCGTCTTCGAGCGCCTGGCCACCCCCGAGGACGAGGACGGCACCGGCATCGGGCTGGCGCTGTGCCGGCGCATCGCCGAGCGGCACGGCGGCCGCGTCTGGGTCGAGTCTGAGGAGGGCGCGGGCAGCCGCTTCCACGCCCTGCTGGCGCAACAAGTGGACGGCGGCGAGGACCCGGAGGAGGCATCGGCGTGAAGGACGACCTCGTGGTCCTGGCGGCCGACGACAACCTGGACGACCTCGAGATCCTGGAGCTGTGCCTGGCCCGCACGGACGTCCGCGTCCGGCTGGTCACGGTCCACAACGGCGAGGAGTTGGCTGCGCTCCTGCGCAGCGACACGAACACGGAGTTCGACCTCGTCCTGCTGGACCTGAACATGCCCTTCAAGGACGGCCGCAAGGCCCTGCGGGAGATTCGGGAGCTGGGCATCCAGGTGCCGATCGCGGTCCTGACCACGTCCGCCGACCCCGCCGACGTGCGCGACTCCTACAACGCGGGCGCCAACGCGTACTTCGTCAAGCCCCACGACCCCTCCCAGTTCACGCGGCTGCTGCGCGCGCTGCTCGAACACTGGCGGTGGGCCCAGACCTCGCGCCCGATCCAGGGGGGCACGTGATGGAGCGCGCCGCCCTCCGGCTCCTCCTGCTCGAGGACGACCCCGCCGACGCGGACATCGCCCAGCTCATCCTCCGGCGCAAG
>JANQNI010000304.1 GCA_028289805.1 Thermoplasmatota archaeon
CCTCGGGCTCCTCCTGTTGGCACCGTCCGCCTCCGCCGGCTTCGGCGGCGGGGACGAGCACGGGTGGCCCGTGGGCGTCGGCGGCCTCGAGCACGACCCCGCCCTGCGCTTCGACGCCGCGGCCCTGGAGGCCCTCCGGGCGCGCGCGGTGCAGGAGTTCGGCCTGGGCCTGGTCGGCGACCCCCTGAACCAGGTTGGTGGCGCCACGCTCTACCCCTACTACCCCATCCTGGTGGCGGAGTTGCAGCGCCTCGCCGAGGACCACCCCGACAAGGTCCGGCTCACCTCGGCGGGCAAGAGCACGGCGGGGCTGGACCTGTGGATGCTGGAGGTCGCGGACTTCGACGCCGTCGCCGACGGCGCGGGCGTCCCCCTGGAGCAGCGCGAGGTCGTCTGGGTCGACGGCGGCACCCACAGCAACGAGTACAGCGGCGTCTACTTCGTCCTCGCCGTCGCCCAGTTCCTGCTCGACGCGTACGCCACGAACGACACGGCCCGGTGGATCGTCGAGAACCGCCACACCTGGATCATGCCGATGGTCAACCCCGACGGCAGCCACGTCATGGGGCGCCTCAACGCGAACCTGGTCAACATCAACCGCAACTACCCCGTCATCTGGGGCGGCGACGGCACCGACCCGGCCCTCAACAACCCCGGCCCCCACCCCGCCAGCGAGGTGGAGACGCGCATCAACATCGACTGGTTCAACCGCACCGTGCCCGACTACTACGCGAGCATCCACTGCTGCGGCAACCTGTGGCTCTTCCCCTACGGCGAGGACCAGTACGACCCGCCGGACGTGGACATGATGAACCGCGTCTGCGACGAGGCGTTCCCGGGCGTGCGGGACGCCTGCGGCCCCATCTGGTCGACCATCTACCCCGCCAGCGGCTCCAGCGTCGACACGGCGTACGAGTACACGGGTGCCGTCGCCTTCGGCTACGAGATGAGCGGCCGCAGCAACCTCGCCGGCCCCTGGGGCGAACCCCTCACCTTCGAGACCGTCCAGCAGCAGGAGCGGGAGTCATGGGACGGCCTGATCCACGCCTTCCTGAACGTCGAACGCTACGGCGCCCTGCCCCGCGTCCAGGGCGTCACCGCCGACGGCTCCGACCTGGTCGTCGAGGTCCGCAACGCCGGCTACGGCAACCTCACCGACGGCGCCCTGCGCCTCGGCGACGCCAGCGTCCCCCTGCCCGCGCTCCCGCCCGGCGCGTCCGCCTCTGTGCGCCTCCCCGCCGTGGAGGACGGCGTCCACGAACTGGAGGTGACGTACCCGAAGCGCGTCATGGCCGACGTGCGCGCCACGGACGCCCTGAGCCTCGCCGTGGGCGTCGACGCGGTCGAGCTCGCCCGCCTGGGCCTGGAGCCGGACGCCGTCCTGAGCGTCCCCTCGGACCCCCGCCCCGACGCCAGCGTCCCCGGGCCCGGCATGGTGGCGCTCCTCGGCACCCTGGCCCTCGCGCTGACCGCCGTCGCCCGTCGTCGGGGGTAGCCTGGGCCCCCGCGCTACGCCCCCCTCCGCAAAAAGAGTACCCGAAGGTTTGGCTTCCCACGCCAAGACGGAGGCAAGTCTTCAAAATCCTCCAGACCAGACACGGGGAGGCATGCAGGCGGAAGATGGAACGGAGCAGGTGCGGGTCCTGCTCGTGGAGGACGAGGTGGCGGACGCACGCCTGGCGCGCATGGGACTTCCCACCGAGGCCGGCTACCAGGTCCACCACGTCCGCACGGGACGCGACGCCCTGGAGGCCGCCCGCGGCGGCGCCTTCGACGTCGCCCTGCTCGACCACCGCCTGCCCGACCTCAGCGGCCTCGAACTCGGCAAGCGCCTGCGCGCCGGCGGCTTCCAGGCCCCCATGCT
>JANQNI010000310.1 GCA_028289805.1 Thermoplasmatota archaeon
GGAGGCGGACCAGTGCCCACCATGGCCACCGAGACCGCCACCTTCGCCGCCGGCTGCTTCTGGGGCGTCCAGGAGGCCTTCGACACCGTCGAGGGCGTCACCGCCACCGAGGTCGGCTACACGGGCGGCACCACCGAGCACCCCACGTACGAGCAGGTGTGCGCCAAGACCACGGGGCACGCCGAGGCCGTCCGCGTCGACTTCGACCCCACCGTCGTCTCCTACGAGGCGCTGGTGCGGTTCTTCTACGACCGCCACGACCCCACCCAGGTCGACCGGCAGGGCCCCGACGTGGGCGACCAGTACCGGAGTGGCATCTTCACGCACTCGGACGCGCAGGAGGAAGCGGCGCGGCGCGTGACGGAGGAACTCGACCAGTCGCGCTTCGACGGCCGCATCGCCACCCGCATCGAGCCCGCGGGACCGTGGTGGCGCGCCGAGGAGTACCACCAGAAGTACTTCGCACGGCGCGGCGGCGGCGCGATGGGCGTGCTGCGCCGGTTGGGATTGGCGTAGGAGGACGACCGCTCAGACGGGCCGCAGCTGTGCGACGAGGTCGGAGAGCCGCTCCCGCACGCCCGGAGTGACCTCCACGAGGCACGCGCCCTCGCCGGGCACGCCGTAGAGCACCTTGGCCCCCAGGGGCGCCTCCAGGAAGCACGCCAACCCGACGAGGTCCTCCTCGCCGTCCACGACGGTGCGCGTGGGGCCGCCCGTCTCCAGCACCATCGCCCGGCGCACGGCCGTCCACGCCTCCCGCGTCAACTGGCCCGCGGGGTTCGGGACGCGCATCTCCCGGTTCCCCCAGGACTCCAGCGCCGCCCGCAGCGCGGGGTCCTCGTCGCCGCGCTGGGTCTTGTAGTCCACGACGACGACGCGCGGCGTCAACTCCAACTCCTTCAGGGTCAGGCTCACCACGTCGCCGACGGCCACCAGGACGTCGTCGCCGTCGAGCGTCCGCGCCAGTTCCTCGGTGGACAGGACCGGGCCCCACGGCTCGGCGAAGCGCGCGCGCAGGGCGTCGGGCAGGACGTAGGCGTGCTCGGGCCGGAGGTCTACCTGCGGACCCACGCGTCGCCGTCCTGCTTGTAGACGCGGCGCACGGCGATCCAGGCGGCCTTCTCGGCGTGCGACTCGCTGCACCGCCAGCCGAAGTCCCGGTTGTACTCCTCGACCCAGAGCTGCTTGGCGTCGTCGGGCAACGCCTTGACGAGCTTGGGCACCGATTCGAGGGTGGTGGTCATCTACCGCCCCCCATGGCCCGCAAGCGGACCCTGGGGTCCGGCGGCGGGCGCCGCCTGCGCCGTCATGGTCTCGCTCCGCTCGACCATGTCAGCGCACCTTCAGGGCGTAGCTGCCGGGCTTGGTGACGTTCATCGCCTCCGCCATCTGGCTGTTCTCCGGGTCCAGGATGGTCAGGATGCCGCTCCAGTTCTTGCTGGTGGGGCCGCCGCACAGGGGGCACACGGCCTCCTCGGAGAGGAAGTGGTCGTTCTTGCACGCGCGCTGCATCCGCTCAGGCTCCTGCGGCGGCGGCCTCGCGGGCCCGGATGCGGTCCTCCTCGATCCACTCGAACTTGCCGAGGCCGGGCTGGCGCATGGTCAGGCCGATCTTGGACTCGCGGGGCGAGAGCTCGTTGAGGCTGGCGGTGACGATGCGGGCGCGCACGTTGTCGCCCACGTCGAGGAAGCGGTTCGTCTCCTTGCCCACGAGGCGCTCGTTGTGCACGTCGGCGGTCATGAAGTCGTTCATGACCTGGCTCATGTGGACGAGGGCGTCCAGGGGACCGATGTGGACGAAGGCGCCGAACTCCACGACCTCGGCCACGATGCCGTCGACGACCTCCTGCACGTCCGGCTTGAACGTCAGGGCGTCGAAGGTGACCTGCTGGTAGATGGCGCCGTCGCCGTGGATGACGCTGCCGTCGCCCGTCGGCTGGACGTTCGTCGTCAGGACGGTGATGCCGTGGTTCTTGGTCAGCCGGCCCTCGAAGGATTCCTGGACGAGCTGGGCGATGGTCGTGGTGAGGTCGTCCGTCATCCGCTCGGGCGGGATGCGGACGGTGTCCTCCATCTGGATGATACGGTACATGGCGTGCGCTCCCAGGGACGGGCTGCGCCAAGATGGGCGTGGTTTAAGGGTTTAGGAAGGGCTGGAGCGGGGGGATGGGGTGGAAGGAGGGGTCGGGTGCTGGAAGACCATGCCGATCTGCTTGCGT
>JANQNI010000322.1 GCA_028289805.1 Thermoplasmatota archaeon
TGCCCGTGCCTCGCGGGGGGCCGTCCGGCGCCCCGCGAGGCACGGGCAACGAGGGCGTCGCCTCCGACCGGCCGGGGTGCGCGGTGCGCGCCGACGGGACGGCGGAGACGGCTACCACCGACCCCGCACCGTCCGCGGGGGGCCACGTCACCTTCGTCCTCGACCGCGACCTGCACATCGACCACGTCGTCGACGGCGCCCTCCTGCACGCCCCCCGCAGGCACTGGATGGAGCTCGTGGACCTCGCCGACCACGGAACCGCCTACGCCGCCTTCTCCCGCGCCCTCGTCAGCCACAATGCGGCCACCTGCCGCCTGCGCTTCGTCTCCCCCTGGACGGGCCGCACCCTCACCTGCACCGTGCGCCGCGACCCCACCACGCGGCTGGCCGGCGGGTTTCTGGTGCGCGTCCACACCCCCTGAAGCATCGGGCCATCCCTACGAAGGATTCATGAACGGCGCCGGAGTCGCACACCCGATGGCGAAGAAGTCCACCGGCCCAGGCATCCAGTCCGCCGCCGGCCTCATCCGTTACTTCGACGCGGAGGAGAAGAACAACATCAAGATCGCCCCCGCCTTCGTCCTCGTCCTCGCCGGCATCGTCGGCGTCGGCGTCATCCTGATGCGCGCCTTCTGGGAATACTGATTCCCGACCGCGCGACCCTGCGGACCCGTCTGCGAAGCGTTAAGTGACGAACAGGGGCATCGTTCGTCATGCGTCGCCGCAGCAAGGGCACCTTCGTCCTCGTCGCCGTGGCGGCCGCCCTCGCCATCGCCGTCGCGGCCAACCTCGTGGCCGACCGGTTCGCCGAGGGAGAGTTGGATTGGATTCCGAGCGTCATCACCGCGGTGGTGGTCGGCGCCTTCGTCGCCCTCATCGTGTTCCGGCCCCGCGGCACCCCGTCCCCGCCCGTCGCCCGGGCGCCGCAGAAGCGGACGGAGTTCGTCATCGAGGGCCATGAGGTCCACGAGGGCCCGGAGCGACCCGGTCCCGACGACTGAGCGCCCGCGCCCGAGGCGCCGGCCGAGCTTGGAAGGAGGAAGGGGAAGAAGCGCGCGCCTACCGGCGCCGCAGCACGAGTGCGGCACCCAGCACCACCAGCCCCAGCAGAGCGACGCCAAGGCCCGGACTGTCGTTGCCCTGGGTGTCGTCGTCCTCGGCAGCCTCCGACTCGGTCACGAACAGGCCCTGCTCGCCGTAGAGGGGGTCGTAGGCATAGGTGGGGATGAACGGGCGGTCGATGGGCTGCCACTCGATGCTGCCGCCGAGGCTGTTCATGACGAACCAGTAGGTCAGGGCGCTGACGGAGTAGTCGGCCAGGCCGTAGCGGTGGTCGAAGCCCTGGTAGGGCGCCGGCAGGGCGCCGCCGATGAGGTCGATGGTGCCCTCGCCCACGGCCAGGCGGCCCATGCTGGCCATCTCGCCCTCCCGCGTGGTCTGGCAGGGCGCGCCGGCGTCCTCGTGGAAGTCGCCGGGGGTGCCGGCCGAGTTCGTCGTGCCCACCACCTCGCCGCCGGCGGACTCGAACAGGGGACGGGACACGCCCCACTCGGGGTAGGTGCGGGGGATGGCGTAGCCGACGGCGGGACCCTCGCCGGTGACGCGGGCGGCCCAGTCCACGCCCCCCAGGAGCGGGTGGCCGGGGTCCTGGATGTCGCTGTGGCCCACGTACACGCACTGCTGCATGGCGGCGTCGTCGGTGATGCCGCTCCAGTCGAGGAACCGGATGGCCGAGTCCGTCAGGAGCAGGTGCCCCCCGGCCTCCACCCACGCCTTGACGGCCGCCACCTGGTCCGGGAACAGGGCGTCGAGGACCTGGTTCGTGATGACGAGGTGGTCGTAGCCCTCCAGGTCTGCGGCCGCCAGGGAGGCGGCGTCCAGGGGCTCGACGGGGTCGGCGCTGAAGCGTCCCAGGTCGCGCCAGAAGTTCACGTTGGTCACCTCGTAGGGGACCTGGTCGAACTCGAAGCGCGCCTCCGGGTCGTCCGGGTCGAACGCCTTGCCCGTGGCGGAGACGTAGGGGAAGGGGTTGTTCTCGTCCGTCCAGCGCACGCCGTCGTCCAGGTACGCCACGGGGCCGGTGCCGGCCAGGACGGGCGTGTCGAGGCGGCCGGCCATCTCCACCTGGGCGCGCACGATCTCCCGCACGCCGGCCACGTGCATGTCCGTCAGCTTGGGCACGAACTTGTTGTCCGGGATCATGTGGCTGTAGGCGAACTCCGTGATGGTGCCGACGGCGCCCATGCCGCCCGTGGGGCTGCGGGGGGAGAGCATCAGGTAGTCGCTCGTGAAGCCGGTGTCCGTGTAGCCGATCATGTCCCAGCGGGCACCCCACTCGAAGGCGCGACCCTGCACGTCGTCGGCGCCGCTGCACTGCTGGCCCAGGGGGGCGTCGGCGCACTGCTCCGGCACCGGGGACACCTCGGCGATGACGTCGCTCAGGGTGGCCCCCTGCTGCCACTCGGCGTAGGCGGGGTTGGCCTCCACGCCGGCCTGGATGGTCTTGAGCTGGTCCACCACCAGGACCATGCGGCGGAAGTCGTAGTCCTGGTTCGGGATGATGGCGCGCATCATGTTCGGGCTGTTGATCATCCCGTGCAGGTCCGTTCCGGTGACGAGGTTGGAGTGGTTGCCGCTGAAGCGCAGTTCGTTGACCACGGCGCGGCTCTCGGGCTCGCTCATGGGGGTGTGGTCCGGTTCAATCCAGCCGGGGCTCGGGAACTCGCGGTTCAGGTCGACGCCGAGGGCGTTGGCGCGGGCGAAGCCGGCACCCTCCGTGGGGCTGTGCACGCCCGCGATGGCGTCCGCGTCGAAGAAGTCCCCCGCCGCCCACGAGTCGGGGTTGGGGAACCACACGTTGAGGATGACGTGGTCCAGCAGGGGCGCCAGCTCGGCGCCGTAGGGGCCGATGCCGGCCGCCAGGTCCTCCAGCACGCGGATCATGCCCTCGCGGCCGGCGGGCTCGTTGGCGTGGATGCTCGCCGAGTAGCCCACCTGGAGCTTCTCCTCGCGGGGCACCGAACTGTTCTCGTTCGTGACCTCCACGAAGTAGAGGGGGCGGCCCTCCACGGACTCCCCGATGGAGAACACGTTCATGCGGTCCGGGTACGTCTCCTCCAGGTACTCCAGTCCGGCCACGAACTGGTCGAACTGGATGAAGAACGTCGACTCCATCGGCTCGCAGAAGTGCCGCGGCTCGGAGACCGTGGCCCCCGCGACCATGTTCGTGGCGCACACGGCGTCGCTCGGCGCCTGCGCCGAGGCGGGGACCGGTTGGAGCATCAACAGGAGCGCGAGGGCGCCCACCGTCCACTTCATACCCGCGGCATCCCGGCGGGGGCTGTTTATGGGTTGCGGAGCTCAGCCGGCCGCCCCGGAGGTGGCCTCGGCCAGCGCCGCCGCGCGGCGCTCCATCTCCTCCGGCGACACGTCCTCGACGTGGCTCACGATGCTCCAGCGCAGTCCGAAGGGGTCCTGGACCGTGCCGGCGCGGTCGCCGTAGAACTTGGTCTCCACCGGTTCCTCCAGCGTGGCGCCGTGCTCGACGGCCGCGGCGACCACGGCGTCCACGTCCTCCACGTACACGAACATGGCCAGGGGCGAGCCGCCCAGTTCCTTGGCCGTCCTCGCCTCGATGCCGGGACCGCCGTCGGCCACCATCAGGAGGGCGTCGCCCAGCACCAGTTCCGAGTGGCCCACCGTGCCGTCGGGGCCGGGCAGCCGCATCCGCTCCGTGGCGCCCAGGACCGTCTTGTAGAACTCGATGGCGTCGGCGCAGTCCTCCAGGACCACGTAGGGCGTCATGCGGGGGTAGTTCTTGGGCAGGGGGTCGACGGCAGGCATGGGGAGCGGACCCGGCCGCGTGGGGAAAAGGGGTTCGGGGACGCGGGGGCGGACCTCACGGCGCCGGGCCGCGCAGGCGCCACGCCCGCACCGCCTCCAGCAGGTGCGCGGCGTCGTC
>JANQNI010000042.1 GCA_028289805.1 Thermoplasmatota archaeon
GGCGTGAACCGGACCACGTCGGGGCCGGCGACGCCAGCGAGGAAGCCCGCACCCTGCAGCGCGTCGGCGACGGCCCGTGCGTCCACGCCGGGCACGCCCTGCAGCAGCCCCAGGCCGCGGTGGGGGAGGCCGGCGCCATCGAGGGCGTCCTCCCACGCCCGGCCGAGCCGCTCGGCGCGCGCCACGAGGCCCTCGGCCTCGACGGCGTCCAGGACAGCCAGGGCGGCGGCGCAGGAGACGGGGTTGCCGCCGAAGGTGCAGCCGTGCGTGCCGGGACCCAGGTGGCTCGCCAGTTCGGGCGACAGCAGGGCGGCGCCGACGGGCAGACCGCCGCCGAGGCCCTTGGCCAGGGTGATGGCGTCGGGGCGGAGGCCGTAGTGCTCGAAGCCGAAGAACCGGCCCGTGCGGCCGATGCCGGTCTGCACCTCGTCGGCGACGAGCATGGCGTCGTGCTCCTGGCACAGCCGCGCCAGCCTGCCCGCGGTCTCCAGGGTCATGGGGACGACGCCCCCCTCGCCCTGGACGGCCTCGAAGAAGACGCCCGCGACGTCGTGCGCGGCGAAGACCGCCTCCAGGGCGTCGGGGTCGTTGTAGGGGACGTGGACGACGTTGCCGGGCAGGGGCCCGAAGCCGTCGCGGTGCTTCTCCTGGCCCGTCAGGGCGAGGGCGCCGGCGGTGCGGCCGTGGAAGCTGCCCTCGAAGGCGACGACGACGGCGTCGGGGCGGCCCTGGTCGTGGGCCCGGCGCCGGACGGCCTTCAGGGCTGCCTCGTTGGCCTCCGTGCCGCTGTTGACCAGCAGCGTCTTGTGGCCGCCGCTGAGGGCCTGGAGGCGCGCCGCGAGGGCGACGGCGGGCGGGGAGGCGTAGAGGTTGCTGACGTGGCCGAGGGTCTGGACCTGGTGCTGGACGGCCTGCACGACGGCGGGGTGGGCGTGGCCGAGGACGTTGACCGCGATGCCGGCCAGCAGGTCCGTGTAGGCGCGGCCGTCGGCGTCCCAGACGCGGGCGCCCTCGCCCCGGACCAGCGTCAGGGTGGGGGCGCCGTAGTTGGGGACCATCACGTCGGACCAGGCGGGACCCGCGGCGTCGGGGGCGTGGAGCGCGTCGGCGTTCAAGCCACCACCTCCGGCGCCTCGGCCTCGTGGACGAGCCGGACGCGGGTGCCGGCGTCGTTCCAGGTGGCGTCGAGGCGGCCGACGACGACCTCCGAGACGCCGGACTCCAGCGCCAGCACGGCGTTGCGCAGCTTGGGCACCATGCCGCCGCGGGCGGCGCCGGAGCGCACGAGGGCGAGGGCGCCGCGGGCGTCGAGATGGCCCACGGGGGCGCCGTCGGCGTCGAGGACGTGGGCAACGTCGGTGGCAAGCACCAGTTGCCGGGCGCCGACGGCCTTGGCGACGGCGAGGGCGGCCTCGTCGGCGTTGACGTTGAGGGGGCCGGCGGCGTCGAAGCCGACGGGGGTGACGACGAGGACGCCGGCGTCGGGGAGGTCGGCGGCGTGGAAGCCGGTGGCGGTGCCCACGCGGCCCAGGGGGAGTGCGGGGTCGCGGGCCTCCTTGGGCACGGCGTGGAGGCGTTGCTCGGTGGCGGGGACGTGGACAGCGGGGACGCCGCGGGCCGCCAGCGCCGTGGTCATCCGGGCGCCGACGGCGTCGAGCGTCTCGCGGACGACGGTGGCGCCGGCGGTGCTCGTGACGCGCAGGCCGTCGACCTTGACGGGTTCGCCGTCGACGGCGCGCAGGGCGGCGTCGAGTTGCACGCCGCCGCCGTGGACGAGCAGCCAGGGGCCGTCGTCGGGGCGGGCGTTCCAGGCGTGGGCGAGGGCGTCGAGCGTCTCGTCGGCGGTGCAGACGGCGCCGCCGAGT
>JANQNI010000059.1 GCA_028289805.1 Thermoplasmatota archaeon
GGCGGTTCCGCCGGCTTCCTCGGCGACGCCCTCGGGGACGGCCTCGGCCTCGCCGTCGACGGCGTCGTGCTCGGCGCCCAGGGCACGGTGGACGCCGCCGGCACCCTCGCCGAGGGCCTGGCCACCGGCGTCACGGACGCGGCCGGCGGGGCCACCGAGGCCGTCGGGGACGCCGCCGAGGCGACCGGGCGCGCCGTCGCGGACGCCGCCCGTGCGGTCGCGGACGCCGTGGGGGGCCTGTTCGGCACGGAACCTGCCTCTGAGCTGCCCGTCGACGCGCCCGACGTGGACCTGGATGCCCCCGTGGACGCCGACGGCCTGCTCGACGGCGTCACCGGCCTGCTGGAGTAGGGGGTGGGGGTGCTGGACGGCGAACAATTCAGTGAATCGACCAATCGGTTCTTATCGTGACTGGAGGCTGTTCCCTCGTGTTGTTGTCGCGCGTGTTCCTGACGCTTGCCGCCACGGGCGCCCTGCTCATGCTGGCGCCCGGCAGCTTCGCCGGAGGGCTTGCCGGTGAGTCCGCGCTCCCCGCCGCCGAGGCGTCCAAGGCCGCCATGCAGGCCGAAGCGGATGCGGTCCTGGTTCCGGTGCAGGACGGCGCCGTCGGTGCCCTCGCCACCGCAGCCAGCGCGCTGGAGGCGCATGGAATCCAGGTGGAGCACGGGATGGCCGTCTCCGAGCCCCCCTCCAGTGGCCTGGACGTGCCCCCCGCGCCCTCCGTGGATGCGCAGGGTGCCCAGGACGACGCCCACGACCTCGTCGCCACGGGGGGTGCCGCCGCGGGCGGAGCGCTTGGGACGCTGGATGTCGGGGCGAACGGGTCTGAAGTTCGCCGGGAGGCAAGCTACGCCTACCACACCGCACGCGGCGACGCCGGGCTGCTCCTGGCGGACGTGGAACTCCTCGTTGCCACCGTCGAGGATGCCGTGGGGGACGTCTCCACGGACCCACACCGCCTGGTGCCGACCATCGAGGTTCCCGACCTCGACTCCGAGCCCGAGTCGGACTCCGACGCGCCCCCGGCCCCCACCACCGCCTCCACGAGCCCCTGGGACGTCTCGCCGAACTCCCTGGTCATCGCCGCCGGAACCGCCGCGGCGGCCAGCCTCCTGTTCTGGATCGCCGGCAGCAGCGGCACCCTCGGCGGGGCGGGCGCCACCGCCGCCCAGCAGGCCGCCGACCGCCGCTTCATCCCCTTCGCCAGCCCCCTCTTCACGCGCTTCGAGAAGGACACGGTGCTGGACCACCCGAAGCGGGAGGGCCTGTACGGCATGATCGTCGTCAAGCCCGGCATCACCCTGCAAGACCTGTGCGAGGGCACGGGCCTCAGCCGCACCGCCGTCAGCCACCACCTGCGTCTCATGGAGCAGCAGCACCTCATCGTTTCCAAGCGCGTGGGTCGCAGTCGCCACTTCTTCGAGAACGGTGGCCGCTACGGCCGCGACCAGAAGGACGCCTACGCGGTCCTGCACAACGAACGCAGCGCCGAGGTCCACTCCTTCATCACGGGCCACCCCGGCGCCATCCAGAAGGACCTGTGCGACGCCCTGGGCATCC
>JANQNI010000065.1 GCA_028289805.1 Thermoplasmatota archaeon
CGCTCCTGGAACTGGCGCGCCTCGACGCCGGCCGGATGCTCGGCGTCGACGGCTTCGAGGTGCGCCAGGTCACCTTCAGCGAGGTCCAGCCGGGCGTCGTCAAGGCGTGGCACGTCCACCGCCACCAGGACGACGTCTGGTTCGTCCCGCCGTCCCAGCGCCTCCTGGTGGGTCTCTGGGACCTGCGCGAGGCCTCCCCGACGCGCGACGTCACCCAGCGCATCGTGCTGGGCGACGGCCAGCCCGTCCTCCTCTTCATCCCCCGCGGCGTCGCCCACGGCGCCAGCAACCCCTACGCCCAGCCCGCCCACATGCTCTACCTGCTGAGCCAGCAGTTCCAGGTGGAGGACACGGACGAACTGCGCCTGCCCTGGGACGCCCGCGGGGAGGCGTTCTGGCAGCCCACGCCGGGGTGAACCTCCGCACCGGAACGAGGAATCCCATGACCCAATGTCTCGTCTGCGACCACGACGTCGAACCGTTTCTGAATTTCGGGCCCATGCCCATCGCCAACGGGTTCCTGGCGGCCGAGCAGGTCGCCTCGGAACCGTTTGCGGACCTGGAGGTCGGTTTCTGCGGTGGCTGCACCATGGTCCAACTCACCCAGCTCGTGGAGCCGGAGGCGATGTTCCACGAGAACTACGCCTTCTTCACGTCCTCCAGCGCATGGATGGGTCGCCACTTCGCCGCCCTCGCCGCTGACGCCCGCGCCCGCTGGCTCGACGGCGCCGAGGACCCCCTCGTCGTCGAGATCGGCAGCAACGACGGCACGATGCTGGGCAACTTCCAGGAGGCCGGCATCCGCCACCTCGGCATCGAGCCGTCGGCCAACGTCGCACAGGCGGCGATGGACCGGGGCGTCGAGACGTGGGTGCGCTTCTTCGGCCGCGAGACCGCCGACGCCGTCGTCGAGCAACACGGCAGGGCGGACCTGGTGCTCGCCACCAACGTACTGTGCCACATCCCGGACCTGGACGGCGTCCTGGCGGGCGTCTCCCGGCTCCTGGCCCCCGGCGGCGTCCTGGTCTTCGAGGACCCCTACCTGGGTGACATCGTCGAGAAGACCTCGTACGACCAGATCTACGACGAGCACGTCTTCTACTTCTGCCTCGGCAACCTCAAGCCCCTGCTGGCACGCCATGGCCTGGAGATTGTGCGCGCCGAACCGCAGGGCGTTCACGGCGGCAGCATGCGCTACACCGTGGCCCACGCGGGCGCGCACCCCGTCGACCCTGCCGTGGAGGACCTGCTGGAGCGGGAACGCCTGGCCGGACTGCACGAGCCGGAGACCTACGTCCGGTTCCGCACCGCCGTGGAGGCGTCGCGCGACGCTCTGGTCGCTGAACTGGAGCGGCTGCGCGAGGCCGGCGTGCGCGTGGTCGGCTACGGCGCCACCTCCAAGAGCACCACCGTCACGAACTACTGCGGCATCACGCCGGACCTGGTCTCGTCCATCACGGACACGACGCCCACCAAGCAGGGCAAGCTCTCGCCGGGCGCCCACGTCCCCGTCGTGCCCCACGAGGACTTCCGGGCCGACCCGCCCGAGGTCGCGCTGCTGTTCGCCTGGAACCACCAGGCCGAGATCGTGGCCAAGGAGGCGCAGTGGCTCGCCGACGGCGGCCGCTTCCTTGTCTACGTGCCCCGCGTCGGCTTCGTCGACCGCGACGCCCCCCTGGCGGCGACCCCGCAGGTGTGAGCCCATGATCGCCCCCGCCGACCCCCGCGCCGAGAACCTCCTCCTGCAAGACGGACTGGAGGCCGCCTTCCGCCGCGTCGTCGAGGGAGGTCGTTACGTCCTGGGGCCGGAGGTCGAGGGGTTCGAGTCGGACTTCGCGGCCTACCTCG
>JANQNI010000088.1 GCA_028289805.1 Thermoplasmatota archaeon
CCTCGGCGCCACCCCCGCCCTCGCCGTGCTCGTGGGCGGCTTCCAGGTGCGCGGCGCCTGGAGCCTCGAGCCGTGGCGCGCCCTCCTGGACGCCGCCCACCCCGCCCACCTGCCCGGCCTCGACCTCCTGCACGCCGTCGGACTGAGCCTCCTCTACGCCGCCGCCAGCCTGCTGCTCGCCCTCCTGCTCACGCTGATGCTCGGCTACGCCAGCCGCGGCCTCGGCGGCTGGAGCCGCACCCTCCTGCACGGCGTCGCCGCCCTCCCCCTCGGCACCAGCAGCCTCCTCATCGGCTTCGGCATCCTGCTCGCCTACGGCGTGCGCGGCTTCCTCGACCCCGTCACCGGCCGCCTCCTGATCATCAGCGCCCACGCCCTCGTCGCCTTCCCCTTCACCGCCCGCGCCCTCCTGCCCGCCCTCGACCAGCACGACCGGCGCCTCGACGAGGCCGCCGCGCTCCTGGGCGCCCACCCCGCCGCCGTCGCCTGGCGCATCCACCGCCCCCTCCTGCGCACCCCCCTCGTGGCCGCCGCTGGCCTCGCAGCCGCCATGAGCCTCGGCGACTTCGGCGCCAGCCTGCTGCTCATGAGCACCGAGAACCGCGGCCTCGCCGTCTGGATCGGCGCCGAGGGACTCGGCAGCTTCGACCCCCTCGTGCGCGCCCAGGTCGTCGCCCTCTCGGGCCTCCTGATGGCCCTCACCGCCGCCGCCCTCGTGGCCGTCGAACGATTCGGAGACCTGCGATGAACCCCGCCCACGACCTGGACGTCCACGACCTGCACTTCGCCTACGACGACCGCCCCGTCCTCCAGGGCGCCAGCCTGCACGTCCCCGCCGGCCAGAGCGGCTTCCTCCTCGGCCCCAGCGGCAGCGGCAAGAGCACCCTCCTGCGCCTCGTCGCCGGCCTTGAAGCCCCCGCCGCCGGCCGCCTGCGCCTGGGCGACGACGACCTGGCCGAGCTCCCCACCCACCGGCGCCGCGTCGGCATGCTGTTTCAAGAACCCGCCCTGTTCCCCCACCTCAACGTCTGGCACAACGTCGCCTTCGGCCTCCCCTACCGCGGCGTGGCGCGCTCAGAACGGCGCAGGGAGGCGCTCCGGTGGCTGGAGGTCGTGGGCCTCGCCGCGCGCGCCGACGAGGAGGTCGACGAACTCAGTGGCGGACAGCGCCAGCGCGTGGCCCTGGCACGGACGCTCGCGGCCCGACCCCGCGCCGTGCTGCTCGACGAACCGTTTTCCGCCCTCGACCGCGCCCTGCGCGACGAACTGGGCCCCCGCGTCAAGGACCTGCTCTCCGCGCAGGGAGTCGCGGCGCTCTGGGTCACCCACGACGAACCGGAAGCGTTCGCGCTCGGAGACCGGGTGTGGCGACTGGTCGACGGCCGCTGCGAGACGGCCGTGGACGCCGGGCCGGCGTGACTACCAGAAGACGAGCCCGCCCGTCGCCGCGTACACGCCGGCCAGGAACCCGAGGATGGCGCCGCCGTTGAGCAGCGGCAGTCCGGCCTGGGGGTTGCCCTTCATGACGAAGGTCATCAGCACGGAGTAGCCCAGCAGCGTCCCGACGGCGGCGCCGAGGGCCTCCAGCCGTCCGTCGCTGCCCGTCGGGGGGAAGACGAGGGCGCTGACGACGAGGATCGTGGGCATGACGAGGTCGCCCAGGCCCATGAAGAACGCCTCGCGCTCCTCCTTGTTCTCCGGTCCGGCCTCCTTGAACTTGGCCGCGTCGCGCAGGAAGGAGTACCCGCGGTGCTTGGGCACCACCAGCAGGACGGGCAACCGCAACTCGATGACGGAGTCGGCGAGGGACAGCATGTGCTTGGTCTTGTAGACCGCGATGGCGTCGTAGACGGCCAGGCCCACCAGCAGCACGAGCACGGGCACGAGGCCGAGGCTGATGCCGAAGATGGCCGCCGCGCCCGCCGCCACCAGGATGCCCACGAGGTCGACGACGTACCACTCCGGCTTCTTGTAGAGCCACAACGTCGCCGTCGCGGCGCCGACGATGCCGAGGCCCCACGCGGGCAGGGACGCCATGCCGAAGTGCATCAGCACCGGCCCCACGACGTATGCGACCGTGGAGCCCACCGCCGTCAGGATGATGGCCTGGATGAGCCACTTCTTGCCCTTCTTGGCGATGTAGAGGATCAGGAACGTGAAACCCAGCAGGAGCAGGATGTACCACAGGCTGTTGCCGGCGTTCTCCGGGTCCTCGAACGCCTGCAGGTTGGCGTCGAGAAACGGCTGGGCGAACAGCACGGCGAGCACCTGTGTCACGACGAACGTGAGCATGAGGACGCCGGCGGCGACGAGGTCGGCGCCGGTGACGGGGGGGACCTCGTCCTGGGTGGCCGTCGCGGGGGCCGTGGCGGTCTCGGGGGCGTCCGTGGGGACGGGCTCCGGCATCGGGCCGACCACGGGCGGCGGGCGGATAAGGGGTGCGAAGGCGGCGGTCGCGGCCTACCAGAGTTCCTGACTCGCCCGCCGCTGGTCCCTGCGCTTCTTCTCCAGGAACCGGTACACGCTGGCGTGCTCGGCGCCGCGCAACAGCATCTCCAACGCGTGCTTGGCGTCGCCGATGCTCTCCAGGGGGCCGACGACGGCGACGGTGTGGCCGTAGATGGCGAGGTCGCAGCCGGTCTGCTCCTCGATGATGCGGCGGGTCTTGCCCTCGCTGCCGATGACGCGGGCGGCGACGCGGCGCACGTGGTTCTTGTGCTTGCCGACGAAGTCGTGGATGTCCAGCAGTTCGAAGTAGACGTCGTCGCTGAAGAGGCGCATGGCGTGGTCGGGGCTGAAGCCGCGGCCCAGCGCCTTGACGATGTCCTGCATCTTCATGACCATGAGGGGGTCCACGTCGTCCTTCTCGTCGTGGATGGTGACCTCGTTCTGGTCCGTGTCGATGCTGAGCTTGATGCCGCTGCGGCGCTCCAGGAGCTTCTTGGTCTTGCCCTTCTCGCCGATGACGACGGCGATGCGGTCCTTGGGGATGCGGACGTAGATCATTCGGGTAGCTCCAACAATCGCTTCAGGTCGGAGGGTTCGCAGCGCACGCGGTGGCGCTTGAAGAAGGAGGTGAGGTTGCGGGCGTCGCGGTCGAGGAACTCCCACGCCATGGGGTGGTTCTTGAGCACGGCCTGGCCGACGTCGATGACGCGGGGGCGGGCGCGCTCGGGGTCGTCGAAGTCCTCGACGAGGACGTTGTACTCGGAGAGGTCGGCGTGGACGAGGCCGGCCTTGTTGTAGGAGGCGACGTAGTCGTCGCGCAGTTTCTCCCAGAACCGCGTCGCCTCCGCCGGTTCCAGGCGGCCCAGGTCCTTCAGCTTGGGCCAGGCGTCGCCGTCGCGTCCCAGGAACTCGGTCACCAGCACGTTGTTGAGCACCTTGATGGGCTCGGGCACGTCCACGCCGGCGTCGCGCAGGCGCATGAGGTTGCGGTATTCCTTCTGCGCCCACGCGTAGACGAGGCCGCGCTTGTCGCCGCCGACGCCCTCGAAGCGTTCGTCGCCCTGGATGTACTTCAGGACGTGCTTGAAGGTGGCCGTGTTGATGCGGTAGATCTTCACGGCGACGTGGCCGCCCGTGGGGGTGGTGCCGCGGAAGACGTTGGCCTCCTTGCCGGTGCTGACGGGGTGGTCGAGGCTGCGCAGGACGCCGTGGCTCAGCAGCCGGTGCAGCGTCATCAGGGTGGGGTGGTCGAAGACCTCCCCCTCCGTGCGACGGTCCACGCCCTCCCGTTGTGGCAGACGGGCGGTCAGGCGGTCGGCTTGCTCGTAGGCCCACTCGTCGTTGCTGGCGACCTTCTCGTCCTCGTCGACGAGGTCGAAGTCCTCGCCCAGGTCCTCCAGGTCCAGCAGGGGGCCGTCGTCGGTCACCGGCTCAGAATCCATGGTCCAGCAACGCGGGGATGAGGCCGCGCCGGGACAGGTGCTGGGACTGGATGCGCAGGTAGCGGTGCTTGACGTCGGCCTTGCCGTCGTCGATGTCCCACGGGCGCACGATGATGAGGTCGCCGGGCTTGATCCACTGGCGACGCTTCATCTTGCCCGGGATGCGGGCCATGCGGCTCTTGCCGTCCTCGCACATCACGACGAGCTTGCTGGCGCCCAGCAACTGGTCCGCGATGGCGAACAGTTCGCGGTTCTTGGGGTCGGGGAGGCGGTACCGGATGGGGCCCTCGTCCTCCAGGTTGAGGTTGCGGGCCTCCCGGTCGGCGGCGCGCATCGCCTTGCCGCCGGTCGCCGGCTCCGCGGCCTCGATCTCGCGCTCCGCGAGCTTGTCCGCTTGTTCGTCTGCCACAAGGGTTCCCACGATGGGGTTCTATAAAAGGTTGGATGGAGGGGTGGGCGGCGGCGGGGCGCCTCAGGCGGGGCATCGGCCGGGTCCGAAGACGTCGTCGCAGGCCCCGGTGGCGGCGTTGAGCAGCGCGACGAGCGTGTACCCGTAGCATTGGCTGAGGATGATGGAGCCACCCGTGCAGTATTGCTTGGCCGCGTCGGCCGCGCACTGGATGCCGGGGAGCAGGCCCTCGCAGGAGCTGGACTCGGAGGGGCCGGCGCTGACGCCGGGGGCAAGGAGCAGGGATGCAAGCAGGGCGACGGTGGGGAGCGTGCGCATGGGGGTGCATCGGGGTGCGGTTTTTTGAGGTTGTTCCGAGACCGACGGGTTGGCTCCACGCGACCTGTGCCCCCAACCCTCAAACGCCGCACCGCGGTGGCTGCCTCGATGGAGACGGTGCAGCAGCGGCGCCGCGTGCGGGCGGTGGAGCCGTCGGTGTCCCTCGTGGCCTACACGCACGACCCCCACGGCCTCGCGGTGGCCAGCGCGCGCACGTGCTACGCGGCCGACTTCGTCTTCGTCCACCAGCTCACGCCGAAGGGGGAGCGCACCCGGACGACGCTGCTGGACGCCCTGCCGGACTTCCGCGCCGAACTGGACGAGGTCGGCGACCCCCGCACGCCCCACGAGCGTCGCATCGAACTCGTGGGTGCCCTGTCGCCCCGGGCGCCGGACGACGAGACGCGCAACGCACTGGCCATCTTCGCGGACCTGGCGCGACAGCGGGCCCCCAACGACGCCCGCATCGCCCAGAGCATCTACGAAGCGGGCCACCACACTCCCTTCCAGCACCCGACGTTCGTCTTCGCGCTGGAGGGCGTCAGCCGCAACGTGGTGGAGTCGTTCCTGCACCAGCACACGTTCTACAACTCCGAGCAGCAGAGCCAGCGCTACGTGGAGATGCGGGACGCGGACGTGGTGGTGCCCGCCTCCGTCGCGGACGCCCCCGAGGCCCGGGAGGTCTACGAGCACGCCGTCGCCACCGCCTGGGACGCCTACCACGACCTGCGGGAGCGCCTGGTGGTGCCCAACGAGAAGGTGATGGGGGCCATCGGCCGCATCAAAGGCCAGTCGGGGAAGCAGGTGCGCTCGGAGGCCGAGAAGAAGGCGCAGGAGATGGCGCGTTACGTCGTCCCCGTCGCCGCCGCCACCAAGCTGTACCACACCGTCACCGGCATCGTGCTGATGCGCTACGTGCGCATGGCCAACGCCCAGAACGCGGCGCCCGAGGCCCGCGCCGTCGTCGCGGCGATGGTGGACGCGGTGCGCGCCGTCGACCCGACGTTCCTGGAGGCCATCGGGGAGACGCCGCACCCGCGCGAGGACCTGGTCGAGTGGCGCCTCAGCACCGACGCGCCCGTGCGCCCCGGCATGGACCTGGACGGGCACACCAGCCGGCTCGTCCACGCCACGCCCGACGCCGCCGACCTCGTCGCCGACGCCGTGCGCGAGGTCACCGGCAGCGACCTGGCCGACGACGAACTGCTGCCCCTGGTCCTGGACCCGGCCCGCAACCGCGTCTGGAACGACACCCTCAACACCTGGGACCACAGCCCCGTCCTGCGCTGCCTGCGCCACGTCCACTACACGTTCCACAAGCGCCAGAGCCTCACCGCCTACGCCCAGGACCAGCGCCACCGCATGACGCCGGGCACGCGGCCGCTGCTGCACCGCTGTCTCGGTGACGCGCCCGATGTCTACGTCCCCGACGTCCTCGACGGCGACGCCGAGGCGCGGGCCGTCTACGACGACGCCGTCGCCACGCTCTGGGAGGCGATGCACCGGCTCGTGGCCCTCGGCGTGCCGCGGGAGGACGCCACGTACCTGCTGCCCAACGCCACGAACCTCTACTACACCCAGAGCGGCGACCTGCTGAGCTACATCCACAAGTGGCGGCTGCGGTTGTGCTTCAACGCGCAGAAGGAGATCTTCGACGCCGCCCTGGACGAGTTGCGGCAGGTCCAGGCCGTCCACCCGGAGTTGACGCGGTGGCTGGGGCCGCCGTGCTCGTTCATCGCGGCGACGGTCCCCGACGACCTCCAGGACGACGTGGAGGCGTGCTGCCCCGAGGGCCCGCGCTGGTGCGGCGTGAAGGTGTGGAAGAACTTCGACGCCGGGGCCGGGAAGCCGAAGCGGCCGTACTGAACGGGGCGGACCGTCCGGGCTGCTCGCGCGTTGGTGGCTGGTGCCGGGGGGCCGAGGCGACCGTGCTACGCCCCGTCGCCCGCGTCCTCGGGGGGCGTCCCGAAGAAGTCCACCATCAGGTCGTGCCCGTCCGGGTCCTTGGCGGTGAAGAACCGGCCGCCCTCGCCGTACCCCTCCTGCAACTCGCTGACCTCTGCGCCGGTGCCGGCCAGGGCGCCCTGCACGGCGGCGTGGATCGCCTCGATGCCTCCGTCCGGGTTGAAGGTCAGGATGGGCCGCTCGAACATTCCCTGGAACAGGCCGACCTTCGTCGTGCCCTGCTCCAGGACGACGTAGTCCTGCTCGCGGGCGTCGTGGACGACGCGGAAGCCGAACGCCTCGTAGAACGGGATGCTGGTCTCCAGGTCCTTGACGGGGAGGCTGACGGAGAAGGTGCCCAGGTCCATGCCGGGGCATGGGCGTCTGGCTCTTGACGTTCGGGGCCGATTTGGACGGTCCGGGCGGTGCAGGCTTGGCTCAGGCGAGGTCGAACCGGTCCGCGTCCATCACCTTGGTCCAGGCCGCGACGAAGTCATGCACGAACTTCCCTTGCGCGTCGTCCTGGGCGTAGACCTCGGCGAGGGCGCGAAGCTGCGCGTTGGAGCCGAAGACCAGGTCGACGCGGGTGCCGGTCCACTGGACGTCGCCGGTGGCGCGGTCGCGGCCCTCGAACACCTGCGCGTCCTGCGACGTGGGCGTCCAGGCGACGCCCATGTCCAGGAGGTTCACGAAGAAGTCGTTGGTGAGCGTCCCGGGCCGGTCGGTGAAGACGCCGTGCGGCGAGCCGCCGTGGTTGGCGCCCAGGACGCGCATGGCGCCGACGAGGACCGTGGCCTCGGGGGCGGTCAGTCCGAGGAGCTGCGCCTTGTCGACGAGCAGTTCCTCCGCCGAGACCGTGTACTGGGCCTTGAGGTAGTTGCGAAAGCCGTCCGCGCACGGTTCGAGCACGGCGAAGGAGTCCACGTCGGTCTGCTGCTGGCTCGCGTCCGTGCGCCCCGGGCGGAACGGGACCTCCACGTCGTGGCCGGCGTCCCCGGCGGCCTTCTCAACTGCGGCGGCGCCGCCGAGGACGATGAGGTCCGCGAGGGAGACCCTCTTGCCGTCGGACCGGTCCGCGTTGAACGAATCCCGGACGCCCTCGAGCGTCGCCAGGACCTTCGCGAGTTGCTCCGGCTGGTTGGCCTCCCAGTCCTTCTGCGGGGCGAGGCGGACGCGGGCGCCGTTGGCCCCGCCGCGCTTGTCGGAGCCGCGGAACGTGGAGGCGGAGGCCCACGCGGTCGAGACCAGTTCGGAGACCGAGAGGCCCGACGCGAGGATCTCCTCCTTCAGGTCGGCGACGTCCTTGGCATCGATGAGTTCGTGGTCGACGGCGGGGACGGGGTCCTGCCAGATCAGGTCCTCGTCGGGGACCTCCGGGCCCAGGTAGCGGGACTTGGGGCCCATGTCGCGGTGGGTGAGCTTGAACCACGCGCGGGCGAAGGCGTCTGCGAAGGCGTCGGGGTTCTCGTGGAAGCGCCGCGAGATCGGTTCGTAGACCGGGTCCATGCGCATCGCCATGTCGGCGGTGGTCATGATGGGGGCGTGGCGCTTGGAGGCGTCGTGGGCGCCGGGGACCATGGCCTCCTCCGCCACGTCCTTGGCGACCCACTGCCACGCATCGGCGGGGCTCTTGGTCCGTTCCCACTCGTGGCCGAACAGGGTGTCGAAGTAGCCGTTGTCCCACCGGGTGGGGTTCGGCGTCCAGGCGCCCTCGATGCCGCTCGTGATCGTGTCGTCGCCCTTGCCGCTGCCGAAGGCGCTCTTCCAGCCGAGGCCCTGCTCCTCCAGGCCGGCCGCCTCGGGCTCGGGGCCGACGTGCGCCGCGTCGCCGGCGCCGTGGGTCTTGCCGAACGTGTGGCCGCCGGCGGTGAGCGCGACGGTCTCCTCGTCGTCCATGGCCATGCGGGCGAACGTCTCGCGGACGTCGCGGCCGGAGGCGACCGGGTGCGGTTCGCCGTTGGGGCCCTCCGGGTTGACGTAGATGAGCCCCATCTGCACGGCGGCGAGGGGTTCCTCCAGCTCCCGGTCCCCGGCGTAGCGCTCGTCGCCGAGCCACTCCGCCTCCTTGCCCCAGTAGACGTCCTGCTCCGGCTCCCAGACGTCCGCACGGCCGCCGCCGAAGCCGAACGTCTTGAAGCCCATGGACTCCAGTGCGACGTTGCCGGCGAGGATCATGAGGTCCGCCCAGGAGATCTTGTTGCCGTACGCGCGCTTGACGGGCCACAGGAGGCGGCGGGCCTTGTCCAGGTTGGCGTTGTCGGGCCAGCTGTTGAGGGGCGCGAAGCGTTGCTGGCCGGTGCCGGCGCCGCCGCGCCCGTCGCCGGTGCGGTAGGTGCCCGCGGCGTGCCACGCCATGCGGATGAAGAGCGGTCCGTAGTGGCCGTAGTCGGCCGGCCACCAGTCCTGCGAGTCCGTCATCAGGGCGTGGAGGTCCTTCTTGACGGCGGCCAGGTCGAGGGAGTCGAACGCCTTGGCGTAGTCGAAGTCCGGTCCCATGGGGTCGGACCTGTCGGAGTTCTGGCGAAGGATGTCCAGGTTCAACTGGTTCGGCCACCAGTCCCGGTTGGACTGGATTCCGACGTTCGTGGCCCCGTGCATCACCGGGCACTTGCCTGCGGAGTCGACTCGTGCGTCCATGTCCTTGCCTCGCGTACGGCCGGGGGCCACCACGTGCAGGGGAAAAGGGGACCGCGCCAGACCGGCGACGGTGTGGCGGGGCAGGTCGGACGCTGGATTCGTGGCCCCCTGCGGCACGGGGCCGACGCGTTCATCAGGGCGGACCGACGGTCCACGCGTGCCTTCCGCCGCACGCACGAGGACGTGGCGGGGGCCCGCGCCCCCGTCGCACGACCGGCCCGCTCGGAGTTGCGCCCATGACCGACCTCACCCGCCACGCCCGCCGCCATCCGAAGCACCCGCCCATCGACGACCCCGAGCGCTCGCCGCTGCTGGAGGAGGGCATCGCCGAGTTCAACGCCGGCCGCCACTGGCACGCCCACGAGGCGTGGGAGCACCTGTGGCTCGGCCTGGAGGGGGAGGACAAGCTGTTCGTGCAGGGCCTCATCATGGCCGCCGCCATGCTGCACCAGTACGCGCGCGGCGTGGAGCGGGGCGTCGAGAACCACCACCGCAACGTCCTGGCGCGCCTGCCGCCGCACGCGCCGACGAAGTGGGGCATCGACGTGCAGGGCCTCCTCGACCAACTGGCGCGCTACGCCGCCGCGCCCGGCCTGGACGCTGCCGAGGCCCGCATCGAGCGTCAGGCGTCGTAGGCGTCGCGGATCTTGCGCGCCGGCACGCCGGCCCAGAACTCGCCGGGGGGGACGTCCCGCGTCACGACGGACCCGCCGCCCACCACGGCGCCCTCCCCGACGGTCACGCCGGGCAGGATGAGGCACTTGGCGCCGATGCTCGCCCTCGGCCCGACGGTGACGTCGCCGAGCTGGTACCGGTCGTGGATGTAGCCGTGGCACAGCAGCGTCGAGTCGTAGCCGACGATGGCGTCGTCGCCGACGGTGATGCGCTGCGGGTACAGGATGTCGAGGGTCGCCTCGAAGCCGAAGCTGACGTGCTTGCCGATCTTCGCCCCGGTGCGGCGCAGCATCCAGTTTTTTAGCCGCAGGCTGGGCGCGTAGCGCGCCAGGAGGATCCAGCTCGTGTTCCAGAACACCCGCACGAAGCCCACGTCCTTGTAGACGTACCACAGGCTGTTGCGGGGGCCGCGGCTGGGGCGGGTCTCCACGCGAGGGTGGGGCACGGGTCCGGGAGGCGGCCACGCCTTCTTTCCGGTTGCGTTTGCGCGACCGGACGAGGCACGGACGGCTTCCCGCGGCGCGGGATTTGGGGGGATGCATTGGGGGAGACGACAAACAATCCTATGAATCGGCCTGCGCTTTCTTGCGCATGGTAGATTCCCTGTTGTCCCTGCGCGGCTTCGGTCGCCGCTTCCCGGGGGGTGCCGGCGTGGGTCCCATCGACCTGGAGCTGGCCCCCGGCATCCACGGCCTGCTGGGGCCCAACGGCAGCGGCAAGACCACCCTCCTCAAGCCCCTCCTCGGGTTCCTGTCCCCCTCCGGCGGGCAGGCGCGGGTGCTCGGGATGGACGTGCGCACGCAGAACCTCGCCATCCGGCGCCACGTGGGCTACATGGCGGAAAACGACGTGGTCGTTCCCGGCCTGAACGCCGTCCAGTCCGTCCGCCTCGCCGCCGAACTGTGCGGCATCCCCCGCGCCCACGCCCACGAGGCCGCCGCCGAGGCGCTGCACGCGGTCGGGATGGGGGAGGAGGCGCTGCACGACCCGGCCCGCATGAGCACCGGGCAGCGGCAGCGCATGAAGCTGGCCGCCGCCCTCGTCCACGCCCCCCGACTCCTGATCCTGGACGAACCCACCAACGGCCTCGACCCCCGGGGCCGCCGCACCATGCTGCGCCTCATCCAGGAGGTCGCCGACGAGAAGGACGTCAGCGTCCTGCTCTCCACGCACATCCTGCCGGACGTGGAGGCCGTCTGCCGCGACGCGCTGGTGCTGCGCGACGGCCGGCTCGCCGCGGTCGAGTCCGTGCACCACCGCACCGTCCAGCGTGGTGCCGCCGGGACCTGGTTCCGCGTCGAGGTGCTGGGCGATCCCCTCCCCTTCGCCCAGGCGTGCCGCAAGGCCGGGTGGACGGTCCAGTCCGACGACGGCCTGCGCGTCCTCGCCCCCGGCCCGGAGGCCCTCGTGGCGGCGGCCCGGTCTGCCGACCAACTCGTCTTGCAGGCCGTCCCGGAGGAGCGCGGCGTCGAGGACGCCATCCTCGCCCACATGGAGGCCGGACCCGCATGAGCGGGACCGTCGAACTGCGCCGCTTCCGCACCTGGAACTCGGACGCCGCCGACGCCCGCCCCGGCTGGAGCATCCTGGTGCGCTACCACGCCCGGACGCTGCTTCGCACCTGGTACACGGCGACCATGCTCGTCATCACCGCCGTCTTCCTGGCGCTGGGCATCGGGACGGCCGTGGCCGGATGGAGCGACCCGGTCTACCCGATGGAGCTGTCGTCCTGGGACCTGGGGGCGGGCGTGGTGGCGTTCAGCCTCCTGCCCGCCGCCGTCTTCGTCCTGCTCGTGGGCGCCCCGCTGTTCGCGGAGGACCTGCGCTACAACGCGCCCCTGTTCTACTTCAGTCGCCCCCTGCGCCCCGCGAAGTACTTCCAGGGCAAGCTGGTGTTCCTGGGCGGCCTCCTGGGCGCCGTCGCCTTCGTCCCCGCCGTCCTACTGCTCGTACTGGGGTTGCTGCTGCGCGTCGGACCCCAGACCGTCGAAACGGGCCCCCGCGCCCTCGCCACGGGCGCCGACGCCTTCCACGCCCTGGCCGTGGTGGTGCCGGGCATCCTCGTCGCCCTGCTGTGGCTCGCCGCCGTGACCCTGTTCGTCAGCGCGCACACCCGCCGCGCCTGGCACGCCGCCATGGGCGTCACCGTCCTCGTCGGGGCCTGGAGCCTCGTCGGCGCCAGCGCCCAGGTGCTGGGAAGCAGCGCCCTGAAACACCTCGGCGGCCCCGGCGGCTGGATCAACCTGCTCTTCTGGCTCCCCCTCGACGTGCGCTACCATGACCGCGCCGTCGCCTTCGACGAACGTCGCGGGTGGGACGGGTCCGCCGTCCGGCCCGACGACCACGAACTCTTCGGCGTCGCCCTCACCGCCGTCTACGTCCTGATGCTCACCACGAGCCTCCTGGCACTGTGGGCCACGAACCGCCGCCTGCGCCGCATGGAGGCGATCCTGTGAGTCCTGCCGGTGCCTCCCGCAGCGGCGCCTCGGGCCGGGGCGCCGCCGCCCTGCGACTGCACGAGGTGACGCGCAGCTACGGCGACGTGGTGGCGATGAACCGCGTCAGCCTCGAACTGGACGGCGGCATCACCGCCCTCGTCGGGCCCAACGCCGCCGGAAAGAGAACCGTCAAGAAGGTCTGCACCGGCCACGTCCGCCCCACCACCGGCCGCGTCACCGCCTTCGGGACGCCCGTCTGGGACAACCCCCGCGTGCTGGGACGGATGGGCTTCGTGCCCGAGCAGGACGCCTTCTACGAGGACCTGACCGGTCCCGACTTCGTCGCAAGCCTCGCCCGCGTCGGCGGCAGGGGGCGGCGGGAGGCACGACGCCGGGCGGAGGAGGAACTGACCGCCCTCGGGCTCGCCGACGGCTTCGACCGCCCCATCAAGACCTACTCCAAGGGCATGCGACAGCGCGTCAAGCTCGCCCAGGCGCTCCTGCACCGGCCCGACCTGCTTCTGCTCGACGAACCACTTCTGGGCTGCGACCCCCTGGCGCGCCGCCGCATCCAGGACCGGGTGCGGGCCCTGGCGCGGGAAGGCTGCACCGTGCTCGTCAGCAGCCACATCCTGCCCGAGGTGGAACGGCTGACGCGCGACGTGGCCGTGCTCTCCGGTGGACGGCTGGTGGCGCGGGGCGACGTGCGGCACGTCCGCGACGCCCTGGGCAACGTCCCCAGCCGCGTCCGCGTCACCACCCCCGAGGCGCGCCGCCTCGCCGCCACCCTCGTCTCCTGGGACGCCGTGGGCGGCGTGGACGTCCAGCAGGACGCCGTCGAGGTGCACACCCTGCGGCTGCACGATTTCCTGGGTCGGTTCCACGCCGAACTGCGCCCCGCCTGGAAGGTCCGCGGCTTCCGGACGATGGACGCCGACCTCGACAGCGTCTTCGACTACCTCTCCGGGGAGGTGGCCTGATGGCCGGCGCCGGCCCGGGTCTGCTGCACGGCCCCAGCTACCGCCTCGCCCTGCGCAGGCTCGTGCGCTCGCGCAAGTTCCTCTTTGCCGCCCTCGTCAGCCTCCTGCCCGTCGTCTTCGGCGTCCTGATGCTCGTCGACACCGCCCAGGGGATGGAGAGCCAGCGCCTCTACGGCGGCGGCATCCGGGAGGGCACCTACGACACCTACCTGGCCTTCGACGCCGCCATGATGCTGCTGGGCGGCACCGTCCCCCTGGTGGCCCTCCTCCTGGCGGGGGGCATGCTCGCCGACGACGTGGAGGACCGCACCCTCAGCTACCTCCTCGTGCGACCCGTGCGGCGCGCCACCCAGTACCGCAGCCGGCTCGCCGCCGTCGTCACCGCCACGGGCCTGCTGGCCCTCGCGCAGGCCGTCGCGTTCGCGGTCTTCGTCGTGATCCATTGGGCCGTCTGGTTCCGGGGCGCCGAGTACCTCGTCGAGTACCAGTACGTCGCCCAGAACGAGTACGTCCTCACCACCACGCCGTCGGGCCCTGTCGCCGCCGGACTCGTCCTGGCCGTGCTGGCCGCGGCCCCCCTGGTCGCCGCCGGCCTCGCGGCCCTGTTCGGCCTCGTCAGCCTCGTCACGACGCGGTTCCACTTCCTGGCCAACTTGCTCCTGTACGGCTTCTGGGAACTGCCCTTCGGCGTCATCGTCCCCTCCGCCGCACCGGGCATCCTGACCGTCAGCTACGGCGCCACGAGTCTCGTCTCCCGCGCCCTGCCGGAGGAGGGACTGGAACCCACGACGCTGCCCGTGGCCGTCGCCGTGATGATGCTCCTGTTCTGGGTCGTGGCCTGGGGCACCGTCGGTGCGCAGGTGATGCGGCGCAAGGACTTCACCGTGACCAGCGCCAACAGCTAGCGGCGCCCCTCAGAGGGGGACGGCGGGCGTCAGGTCGATGGCGAAGCGCTTGGCGGCGGCCTCCACCTGCTCCGGCCAGTCGTCGCCCCCGTCCTCGCCGGCGGCGTACAGGACGGCGCGGCCGACGTTGACGACGGCGAAGCGGCCCGTGGTGTCGCCGCCACGCAGGAGCGTGGTCTGGGCGTCGGCGCCCTGGGCCCCCACGCCGGGGATCAGCAGCGGCACGCCGTCGCCCACGAGGGTGCGCAGGGTGTGCAGTTCGTCCGGGTAGGTCGCCCCCGCCACGAGGCCGAGGTTCTGGAACTCCTGGTTCCACTCCATCGCCTTGCGTGCCACCGCCTGGTACAGGGGCGTCCCGGCGGCGTCGACGGGCAGGTCCTGGAAGTCGCCGGCGCTGGGGTTGCTGGTGCGCGCCAGCAGGAACACGCCCTTCTCGTCGTAGGCGGCAAACGGCTCCACCGTGTCCCGGCCCAGGTACGGCGTGACGGTCACGGCGTCGGCGCCCAACTCGTCGAACGCCGCCTCGGCGTACTTGCCCGCCGTGTTGCCGATGTCGTTGCGCTTGCCGTCCAGGATGACGGGGATGCCCGGTGGCACGGCCGCCACGATCTCCTCCAGCGCCTCCTGGCCGGCGTTGCCCAGCGCCTCAAAAAACGCCGCGTTGGGCTTGTAGGCGCAGGCGACGGCGTGCGTGCGCTCGATGACGGTCAGCAGGTACTCCGTCGTGTCCTCCACCGACAGCCCCGCCGGGTACTTGCCGGGGTCGGGGTCGAGGCCGACGCACAGCCAGGAACCCGCACGCCGGGCGCTCTCGGCCAGCACCTCGTAGAACCGCGCCATGGCCGGGCACCGGCGCACGCCCTTTAGGGCTTCGAGGGCGACCTACCCCACGGGGCCCAGCCGTTCCAGCCCGCGCGCGTCGAAGGGCACCGGGACGCCCGCCGCCCGCGCCTCCCCCCGCGCCCAGAAGCCCACCACGAGGCCCTCGTCGCCGCGCGCGAGGGACCGGCCGACGGCGTCCAGCGCCGCACCCACCGACCCGGTCTCCAGGAGCCTCAGGAGCATCGGCCGCACGCGCGCGACGGACTCCCGGCTGCACAGGGACGACAACTGCCGCGCCACGGCGTCGGGCGACGTCAGCAGCGACATGAGCCGCGTGCGGGCCTGCGTCTCCGTGTCGAGGTCCTTGCGGCGCACGTTCCCTGTTGGGAGTGCCTTGGTATATAGCGACCGTCGGACGGGCTCGGCGGGAACCCGGACGCTTCCGGGTTTCGAAGGGGAGAACGGGGGGGAGGGGGGAGTGCGTGGCGCTCAGCCGGAGACGCTCTGGAGCATCCGGCGGCCCATGGACTCGATGTAGACGCAGTCCTTGCCGGCCTCGACGCCCTCGACGTCGCCGATGGGCAACTCGAAGGTCTCGAAGCTGTCGGAGTCCATGATCTGCGCCTGGTCGCCCATGATGGCCAGGATCTGGCCCCCGCGGCGGTCCATCATCGGCACCCAGATCTTGTCCGTCACGCTGCCCGTGTAGGTCTTCTTGGAGCCCGTGAAGATGCTGCGGCCCTCGATGCGGACCTTGGCCGCGCCGTGCTTGCCCGGCTTCGACTTGCTGATGCTGTCGATCTTGCAGGGCTCGTCGTCGATGAGCATGTAGCGACCCTCCTTGAGAGTCCGCGCTTCGGCCTGTTCCTTCATGCTGCTCGTCGCCGCGCACGGAGTGGCCCTGATAAAGCGTTCCGAGGCAGGCGCCCGCCCGTGGGGGGCCGACCCGGTGGTTTCGCAGACATCCCGAGTGTGCTTTTTCCCCCTCAGGTCCTTTGCCAAGCCATGCGCCGAACCATTCTGGTCTCCGCCGCCCTGCTCCTGAGCTCCCTCGCACTCGCCCCCATGGCGAGCGCTGCAGCCAACCCGTGCGACGGCGTTCCCCTGACCCAGCCCACGGTCTGGGCATGCGCCGGCTACCGCGGTGGAGAGGTTGGAGTCATCTTCTGGGAACCCGCAGCTTGCTGGGATGGCACCTCTGTTGGACCCGTGACGTGGTACAACTGCGTCAACGCCCTCTACGTGACCTACGACCTCTAGTGCGTTCACCGGACCTCCCGAGAAACGACCAAAACCCCTCCTCCCGCTTCCTGCCCATGCGCTGGACACCCCTGTTCCTCGCCGCCCTGCTCACCACCACCGTGGCCGTCGCCGTCGCACCCTCGACCCAGGCCGCGGACCTGTGCCGCAACGGAATCTCCGTCGACCCCAACCCCGAGGGCTACCACATCACGAGCGGCCCCACCCGTGCCTGGGTGTGCGGCCCCGACAAAGGTGGCGAGGTGGGCGTCATCTTCTGGGACCCCGCAGGTTGCTGGGATGGCATCGGTGTTGGACCCGTGACGTTGTACGACTGCGTCAACGCCCTCTACGTGACCTACGACCTCTAGTGCGTTCACCGGACTCCCCGAGAAACGACCAAACACCCTCTTCCTGTTCCTTGCCCATGCGCTGGAAACCCCTGTTCCTCGCCGCCCTGCTCACCACCACCGTGGCCGTCGCCGTCGCGCCCACCGCCTCCGCCGACTGCGCGTCCACGGCGGTCGGCCCCGTGGGCCCCTACGACGTGCGCGTCCACCACGGCGACTGCCTCCACGCCTCCTACCACCACCCGGCGGCCTACTGCCCCACCCACGTCGACGCGGTCGTCTACCAGGGCTCCGTCCTGTGCCACGGTCGCGTGGGCCTGCCGTAGGTCTCTCCTGCGCCGACCGTCCGGGCTGCCCTGGGGGCCGCCACCGCGTCGCTCCTGCCGGGGTGTTTTTGCCGAACCTCCCGAGAAACGCCCTTCTTCCTCCCCCCGCCTTCCCCTCCATGCGCTGGACGCCCGTGCTCCTCGCCGCCCTGCTCACGACCCTCGTCGCCGCCCCCGCCGCCTCTGCCGTCGGGAACGCGGAGGCCGACACCGCCTCCTGCGCCGGCGGCAGTCGGCAGGTCGTGTACTGGCACGTCAGCATCCTCACCGGCACCTGCGTAGGCGTCGACGTCTCCAAGGACCCTGGCGCCCCCTTCACGTGCCGCGACGAATCCTTGCCCCCCTGCGGCCTCCGTTTCGTCGTGTACGCGTAGTAGCTTCGTCGGACCTCCCGAGAACCGCCCTTCTTCCTCCCCCCGTCTTCCCCTCCATGCGCTGGACGCCCGTGCGTCTCGCCGCCCTGCTTGCGACCCCCGTGGCCGTCTCCGCCACGCCCCCCGCCTCCGCGTGCAGCGGAAGCGGTTGGCAACGGGTGGGAACCGAGGGGGTGCGCGTCTACACCGGTGGCTGCGTCGGGGTGGGCCAGGGGCCACCCGCCCCTGCGACGGCACCCCCTATGGCACCCATGGCTCCATCGAGGTGACCCACAGTTCCTCGTGCGAGGTGACGGTGATCGTGCGGTTTGGCCGATAACAACCGTCAAGACCCATCCAGCACCATCGCCGCGGGCCGATGGTCGCGAAGGTCGCCGTCCCTGCAGAGTCCGAGTCCCGCGGGATGCGCCGTGAGCTGAACCTCTTCGGTGCCGTGTCGATGATCGTCGGCATCGTCATCGGCTCCGGCATCTTCCTGTCCGTCAACCGCGTGGCGCAGGGCACCGGCAGTCCGTCGATGATCGTGGCGCTGTGGATCCTGGCGGGCCTGCTGACCCTGATGGGCGCCCTGACCTACGCCGAGCTGGGCACGATCTTCCCGCGGGCGGGCGGCGAGTACGTCTTCCTGAAGGAGGGGCTGGGCAGC
>JANQNI010000127.1 GCA_028289805.1 Thermoplasmatota archaeon
GCGGTGCGCACGTTGGCGCGCACGGCGATGTTCATGCCGATGTAGCCGGAGGCGGCGGAGAACAGGGCGCCGACGACGAAGCCGGCGGTGGTCCAGATCCAGAGTTCGCGCTCGGCGCCGCTCTGGGTGAACGTGACGCCGAGGAAGACGAGGGTGATGACGACGGCGACGACGGCGATGGTGCGGTACTGGCGGTTCATGTACGCCATGGCACCCTGCTTGACGGCGTCGCTGATCTCGACCATGCGCTTGTTGCCGGTGTCGGCGCGCAGGATGGAGACGCTCAGGAACCACGCCGCGGCGAGGCCCAGGAGGGCCGCGATGGGGGCGATGAGGATGGGGAGTTCGGCCATGGTGTCCCTCAGAGGCTGGCCTCGAAGTCCTCCACCGCCATGGTGAAGGCGTCGCGGTTGGCGAGCTGGCCCTTGGCCATCAGGATCTCGCGCGTCAGGAGCCAGTAGACCAGCGCCAGGCTGCGGCGGCCCTTGTTGTTGGCGGGGATGGCGAGGTCGAGGTCCTTGGTCTCGTTGTTGCTGTCGCAGAAGCCGAGGATGGGGATGCCGATGTTCCGGGCCTCACGCATGGCCTGGGCGTCGCCCAGGGGGTCGGTGACGACGAGGATCTCGGGCTCCATGAAGTTGGGCGTGACCGGGTTGGTGAGGGTGCCCGGCATGAAGCGGCCGGCGATGGCGGTGGCGCCGATGGCCTTGGCGCACTCCTTGACGGGCGTCTGGCCGTACTGGCGCTGGCTGACGAAGAGGATGCGGGCGGGGTCGAAGGCGGCGAGCTGCTCGGCCGCCTTGCGGATGCCCTCGTCCGTCTTGGCCACGTTCAGGACGAACAGGCCGTCGTTGCGCACGCGGAAGATGAAGGGCTTCATGTCCGCGGTCTTGTGCTGGGTACCGATGTGGACGCCGCTGGTGAGGTACTCGTCCTCCGCCACCAGCAGTTCCACCTCTTCGCCGCTCTGGGCGATCTGGGATTGGAGCATCTCGTCACTCATGCGTTCACCTTGGGGGTGCGACTCACCGTGAGGGGGATGGCGTCGGCCTCGAACTCCCGCAGGGCGACCTTGACGGGGTCGCGTACCTCCTCGGGGATCTCGATGAGCGGCGGGGCCCCCATGGAGACCTGGAGGGCGCGGGCGCCCACGATGCGGGCCTTCTCGAAGCGCGTGTAGTCCATCGTTTCACCTGTCGCGACAGGGCCATGCCTGCCGCGGACGGGCGCCGCCACGCGGCATGGGATATAAACGGTTCTGCGGACCATGCTCCGCTGTAGGCAAAAACGAGCGCCGCCGCCGACCTGGGGGCCGGCCGCCATCCCGGCTGCGCGGGATCTGCTCTGTGACGCGCAGGCCCGCGTGGGATTTTGAGGCTTGCGCGGCAAGACGGTGCCCCGGCCTCCCCCGTGCGTCCTGGGGTCGGACGCCCGGACGTCCGGAACCCCCTGGTCCCAGAGGGCGCCGACCGCGTGCCTGAAGGGGGCGGGGAGGGGGAGAACCCATGATGGCAGCCGACACCCGACTCCGAGCGGGCGCTCCGGCGCACCGCAGCGTCCTTGGATGGGTCTTGGTAGCCCTCGCCCTCGTCGCCGCTGCGTCGGCGGGCGTCCTGGTCGGTCAGGGGGGCATGGGGGGCCTGACTGGCGAGGGCGCCGCCGTGGCGGTCGCCCTGGTGACCCTGGCGGGGTCGGTCGGTGCAGGAACCGCCCTCCTGGCAACGCTCGGCATCGCCCGGTCCCGTCGCAACGGCGTGCGTTCCGTGGACGTGGAGGAGTTGGCGCAGGCGACGGAACTGCGCGTCGAGTACGCCGAGGAGGCGTCGGCGGCGGTGCTGGAGGAACTGCGGGAGGAGGTCCGGGGGACCCTGCGCGCCCTGCTGAAGGAGACGCGGGAGCAGAAGGCCGCCCTCGCGGACTTCGTGGCGTCCCACCAACGGGTCCACGCCTCCATCGACGACGCCCTGGGACTCGCCCCCGTGCGGGCGCGGCCCGAGCAGGCTGCCGGGTGGGCCGCGGACGCGCCAGCGCCCGCAGGACCGGCCACAAGCGGGCCCATCGAGCCCACGCAGGAGGCCGTCGACGCTGCCCTGGCTGCGATGGCGGCCGAGGCGGGGGCCCCGTCCGACGCCCCCGACGCCGCGCAGGCGTTCTACGCGGGCGGCGACGACCGGGCGGTGGACGAGGTGCCCGGCGTTTCCTGGGAGGCGGCCCGGCGGCTGCACGCCCTCGGCATCCACACGACGGCGCAGTTGTGCGCCCTGGACGCCGACGCGGTCGCCCGGCGGTTGCGGACGTGGCCGAACCTGGTGCGGCACTGGCAGGCCACGGCGGAGTTGATGGCCGTGCACGGCATGGGCCCAGGGGAGGCGAAGACGCTGCACGACGCCGGCCTGGACCTGGAGGCCCTGAGCAACGCCCGGCCGGAGGACGTGGCGCGGCGACTGCACGTCGGCCCCGACGACCCCCGCGCCCGCACCTGGGTGGACGAGGCGCGGCGGCTCGTCTCGCGGTAGGCGCACCCCACCCGGAGCCGACGGAAGCGGAGCCATAGGGAGCCGGGGCTGGGGCGGGGAGCCCCGCGGTCGTTCGGGCCGTGGCCGTCGCGGCCTCGCGGGCCCAGGGACCCCTGCCGCTGTGCGCGTGGTTTTCCGCCCGGCCGCCGGAGAATAGGGTGGAGGCATCCAGAATGTCATCCGATCCCATCAACATCGAATCCGAATCCCGCCGGGAGAGCCGACCCATGGTCCGCAACTACGCCGGCCTCGCCGTCGGCCTCGCCGTCGGCCTGGCCGTCGTCGCCGTCGCGGTGGCCGTGGGCGTGGCAGGCCCCGGCGTCATCGCGCTGGAGACGGCCATCTTCGGCCTGGCGGGCGCCGTGGCCGTGACGGCCGTGGTACAGTTCATCCTCCTCTACACCGTCCCGCGGTCCCTGCGCCGCGAGTTGGCGGTGGCTTTCGAGCACGACGAGCGCATGGAGGCGGAGTTCGAGGGGACCGTGGAGACGTTCCGTGCCGACATCCTGGAGCGCGAGCGCCGCGTGGAGCAGACGGTGGAGGAACGCGTCAACGCCGGCGCCGACGACGTGCGCAAGCGGCTGCGCGGCTTCGACCAGACCTTCGGGCAGCGCATCGGCCGGCTGGAGTCCCGCGTCCTGGCCGACGCGGGGCAGTTGGCCGACGAGGTGCGCCAGGAGATGAAGGACCTCGCCAAGACGGTCGACGCGTCCCTGGAGGCCGCCCGCGACGAGGTGGCGGCCGTGCGGCGCCAGTCCAAGCGGCTGCGCGCGACGGTCGACCAGCTCCAGGCCGAGGCGGGCCAGGCGCGCGACGAACTGCTGCGCCAGGCCGAGGCGGCCGAGGAGCAGGAGACCGTCTTCGGGCAGAAGGTGCGCGTGCTGGAGGAGGCCGTCGCCCACGAGGCGGAGGAGCTGGAGGAGGTCTTCGCCCGGCTGCCCCACGAGGACGAGCCCGGCGCCGACGTGCCCGTCTCCGAGTTGGAGGGCCTGAAGGCCGCGCAGGTGAACCGGTTGCGCAAGCTGGGCATCCACTCCCTGGCCGACCTGCGCCGCGCCCACCCGCAGCGGCTGGCGCGCTCCATGAAGACCTGGCCCAACCAGGTGCGCCACTGGCAGGCGATGGCCGAACTGATGCGCATCGACGGCGTGGGCCCGCACTACGCCGAGGTGCTCGACGCCGCCGGCTACCACGACGTGCACGAACTGGGGCGCGCCGAGCCGGAGGTGGTGAGCCAGCGCATCGAGGAGCTGCGCGCGGCCGACGCCCCCAAGGTGGGGGACCACGTCAGCCCCGAGCGCGTCAAGGCGTGGATCCGCGAGGCGCGCCGGCTGGAGCAGACGCACCAGGTCTGAGCCGCGCGCCCACGCCTACAGCAGGTCCTCCAGCGCCTCGGGGCCCGGCCGGCCCACGCGGGCGTCGTCGCCGTGGACGAGGATGGGGCGCTGCATGAGCCGGGGCGCGGCGGCCATCGCCTCCAGCAACTCCCGGTCGCTGGCGCCCCGGTCCAGGCCCTTCGCCTCGTCCTCGTTCCACCGCAGCCACTCGGCCACCGGGAGCCCGAGGCGCATGCGCAGGATGCGCAGTTCGTCGAGGCTGAGGGGTTCCTTCTGGTAGTCGCGCACCTCCAGCGCCACGCCGCGCTCCTGCAGCAGGGCCAGGGCGGCGCGGGACTTGGAGCAGCGGGGGTTGTGCAGCAGGAGGTAGGCCACGGCGCCGCGACGACGGACGGACCCTAATGGGTTGCGCCGCGGGCGCGGTGCTCCCGCAGTCCCAGCAGCAGCGCCAGCACCAGCGGCGGCGCGAGGGCGAAGGCGAGGAGGAGGGTCTCGCTGGGGCGCCCCTGGAGGAGCCACGGCACGGCCGCCACGAGCAGGCCGCCCACGAGCAGGAGTTCCGTGGCCACGTCCACGAGCTTCATCGGTGCGCCAGACGCGTCGTGGACAAGGAGCTTTTCTTCCCAAACTCACGAGAACGGGGAGGCGACCGCCGGCGTCACGTTCTTGCGCGGCGGGTGCGTGGACGCCGTCGTGCCGCGCCCCCTCACCGCGTCCGTCCTCGCGCTGCTCGCCTCCGTCGCCCTAGGCGGCTGCGTCGGCGAGTTGTTGACGGAGGAGGAGGCGACGGTGCGGACGTTCGCCTGCGCCGTGCTGGACGAGACCGACGCGCGGCCCGTCCTCCTGGGCCTGCACCGAGAGCGCGGCGTCCAGCGCGTCCCCGTGGGCGCCCTCGGCGCCCTGGCGGACCACCTGGCCGACGCCGGCTTCGCGGCGCGCGACCGGTACGCGGTGGTCGAGTCGACGCTCCTGGAAGAGCCCGGCCCGTGGACGCCCGAGGTGCTGCAGGCGTGGGCGCAGGAGGCGGTGGTGCTCGACGCCGAGGCCGTCCGGCTGCACGTGCTCTGGGTGGACGACTTCGCCGACGGGGAGGGGACCACGGTGCTGCACGTCGCCCCCGGCGTCGTGGCGGTCTCGGAGACGGCCGTCCAGGAAGGCGCGGAGCGGCTGGGACGTTCCGAGGACTTCTTGGCCCGCGTGCTGCTGTACCACGTCGTGGGCCACGCGCTCGGCGCCGTCAACCAGGGCATCCCGCTCAACGGGACCGACCCCACCTCCCAGGAGGGGATGCCAGGGCACGAGTCGAGCCCGGAGAGCGTCATGCACCACGGGTGGGAGCGCGTGACGACCCTGCCGCGCACGGACGCCCCCTACGACGCCTACTCCGGCGACGTCCTGGACGACTGGCGCGCCGCCGTGGCCCCGACGGGGGTGTGCGCGTGACGAAGCTCTACGAGGACGCGCTGCGCCTCTCCATCAACGAGAACCTGCGCAACATCCGCACCATCCTGGACTGGGCGGAGGAGGCGCCGGACCTGGCCGACGCCATCGCCCACTCCGAGCAGGCGTTCCGGTTGCTGGGCGAGGTCGTGGCGAACCTGCGCGAGCTTCGCCAAGCGTAGCGCAGCGAAGGTCGCGCGGGAGCAAGCTGCCAAGCGAAGGGAGCAGGCGGCGGGCCGGGGTGCATCGCCCCGCACCGGGGAGCGGATGTCCCATGCATCTCTGACCGGAGGGGGAGCAGGGTCGGAGACCCGACCCCCGCACGGCAAGCGGGGAAGAGGAATCCGAAATCGGCCCAAACCCGTCGCATCAGCCATCTTCCACGCCCCTTCCAGCCTTGCGTGGATTCATTTGACCCTATCCCCGCCAAGGGGTCTTATCCCTGGCTCGTTGTGGGTGCGGACGAATGAGTACGGAAGGGTTCAGCCAGGCGGGCATCCCGAAGGAGTTGGCCGACGAGATCAAGACCTTCATGAAGCGCGAGCCGTGGCTCGGGATGCGCAGCCTCAGCACGTTCGCCACCGACGCGTGCCGCACGCGCCTGCTGGAACTGATGGGCGTCGTCGAGCGCCGGGAGATCCAGGCCCGCGACGACGAGCGCGAGGAGTAGGGGGGGAAGAGGAGGCCGGGCCGCTACGCGGTCTCGGGGACGGTCATCTCGGCGCCGCCCGCCATGAACTGCACCACGCCGGCGGCGAGCTGGTTGGCCATGTCGAAGCTCTGCTCCAGCTCCTCCTGGCTGCCCGCCATCAGCAGCATGGTGTCGTAGGTGTCCTCCAGGTGCCAGAAGGGGTACGCGGTGCAGCGGGGCATCGAGTCGTCGCAGGGCGTCACGACGCCGGTGCCGGGGACCTCCCACTCCTCGAAGTCGCTGATGAAGAAGCCCGTGGGGACGCCGGCGTCCATGAAGTGGGCGTAGTCGCTGCGGCCCAGGGTGATGCCCTGGAACTTGATGTACTCGAGGGGGAAGTCGATCTCCTCGGCGCGCTGGCTCACGTACTCGACCAGCTCGGGGCTGTTGTTGTCGAAGTAGATGGGCGCCTGGACGGCGGGGTAGTTGATGCCGAACATGTCCAGGTTCAGCATGGCGCGGACGGTGACGTTGCCCCACGGCGTCTCCTCGGCCAGTTCCTCGGCGCCGCCGTTCTCCTCGGCGAAGACGTTCTGGGCGAAGGCGCCGCTGCCCTGCAGGCCGCGCTCCTCACCGTCGAAGCCGACGAAGGCGACGGTGTAGGGCAGGGGGCCGTGCTCGGCCACGTGGTCGGCGAAGGCGGTGGCGAGGTGCATCGCCATCAGGGTGCCGCTGCCGTCGTCGTAAGCACCCTGGCTGAAGGGGCGCGTGATGCACTCCATCGGGACGGTGGGGGCGCCGTTGCCTGCCAGCTGGCCGTTGACGACGTTGAAGGCGGCGCAGTCGGTGGTGACCATGTCGTAGTGGCCGCCGACGACGACCCACTCGTGCGTGTCCTGGCCCCACAGCACGCCGACGATGTTCTGCTGGTCGATGCCGTTGGTGAAGCCCTGGCGCCAGACATCCAGGCCGGCGGCCTCGAAGTGGGCCTCGATGGCGTCGCGGGCGCCCTCGTGGTCGGCGAGGTTGCTGGCGCGCTCGCTGTGTTCGTCCACGAACGCCTTCAGGTGGGCCAGCAGCGCCTCGGCGTCCAGTTCGGGCACGGGGGGAAGCGCGACGGGCAGGTCGGCCTCCAGGGAGTCCGTCTCCTCGGCGTCTTCGAGGCAACCGGCCAGGCTCGTGGCGACGAGCAGGCCCAACAGCAGGAACCGCTTCATGCCCGGAGCGACCCGGAGACGGTCATATCTCTTGTGGTGGCCCCGTGGGGACGTCGAATCCGAAGGAGACGTCCACGCCGTCGCCGGTGGCGAACGTTCCTTCCGGGGCGGGCAGGTCACCGGCCCGCACGGCGTCGAGGCGGTACGCGGTGGGGTCGAGGTCCGCGAGGCGCTCCAGGACACCGGGCAGATGGCCGTCGCCCAGCACCGCGACGCCGTGGCGCGCCCCCGCCAGACCGTGCCGGATGCGGGCCGCCATCAGTTCGTCGCGCTCGTCGATGAGCACCCGACGCACCGTCGGGAACGACCGCCCCAGTTCGTCGAGGGCCGCCGTCGGGTCCTCCTGGTACTTGCGGATCTCGTCCTCCACGTCCGCGCGGGCGTCGCGACGCGGCAGCAGGCCGCGCAACCCGCCGCGAACGAGCAGGCCGACGGCGCGCAGCTTCTCCCGCCACGTCAACTGCCCCAGCGCCCGCTGCAACGTCCGCTCCACGGGGGCGTCGACGAGCAGCACGCGCGCCCCGACGCGCTGCCCCGCCTCCACGGCGGCCAGCATCTCGCCGCCCACCTCGGCGCCGTAGAGGCCCGCCACGCCCTGCTGGAACGACTGGAGGCGCTTGTGGACGAAGCCGCCGCGGCTCGGCGGGTCCTCCCCCGTGCGGCGGCGGTGCAGCAGCGCCTGGAGGCGGCCCCGGTCCAACTCGACGAACACCACGTCCGGCCGCAGGGCCAGGATGGCGTCGATGACGGTGGCCTGGATGTCGAAGACGTGGCCCGTGCCGATGAGGGTCAGGTCACCGGGGGGCGCGGGGGCGGACGCGGCGGCCTCCTGCTCGGGCACGGAAGAGGGGGAGGAGGGGGGATACTTCAGGGCGATGGAGACGCGTGGGCGCGGCCCACACCCTTCAAGCGCCCCGCCCCTGCGGGGACCGTGTACCCCCGCGTGCTGCTGAACTGCGCCGCCACCCTCGACGGTCGCA
>JANQNI010000167.1 GCA_028289805.1 Thermoplasmatota archaeon
AGCCCGGCGACCACCCCGTCACCCTCCGCGTCACCGACCCCGCCGGCCACGAGGACGTCACCGCCGCCGTGCTTACCGTGCGCGGCGACGGCAGCGCCGTCGTCGCCGACGAGGCCGACGACCGCCCCCGCGAGCCCATCCCCGGCCCCGCCCCCCTCCTGCTCGGCGCCGTCCTCCTGAGCCTCGCCTGGGCGCTGCGTCGCCGCCTATAAGCCCCCGGCGCCGTGGCCCCGCCGTGCACGTCGCCCTGCGCATCGCCTACGCCGGGACCCGGTTCGACGCCTACGCCCGCGACCCCGGCGCCCCCCGCAGCGTCGAGGGCAGCCTGGAGGAGGCGCTGCGCGGCGAGGGCTACGTCGAGGGTTCCCTGCGCACCGGCAGTCGCACCGACCGCGGCGTCAGCGCCCACGAGAACGTGTTGAGGGTCGAACTGGACCGGCCCCACCTGCGTGGACTCGTCCCGGCGGCCTGCGCCGGACTGCCCGACGGCCTCTGGCTGACGGCGGCGTGCACGGTCGAGCCGGACTGGAACCCCCGCCACGCCGCGAGCCGCACCTACCACTACCTCACCCCCGGCCGCGGCGAGGACGTGCACCGGATGCAGGAGGCGTGCCAGGTCTTCGTCGGGAAGCACCACTTCGGCGCCTTCGCCCGGCTGGAGGCGGGCCGCGACCCCGTGCGGGAGGTGCTGCACGCCGCCGTCGGATCCGACGCCGGCGACTGGCGCTTCGTCGTGCAGGGCCGCAGCTTCCTCTGGAACCAGGTGCGGCGGACGGTGGACGCCGTGCTGCGCGTGGGGGCCGGGGAGGCCGAGGTGGAGGATGTTCGGAGGGCGTTGTTGGAAGGAACGCCCCACCGCAGCTTCGGCAAGGCGCCGCCGGGAGGGTTGGTGCTCGCGGCAGTGGAGCATGGGTTGGTGTGGGACGCTTCGGCGGGGACGGTGCCGAGGCGGGGCGTGGAGCGGCAGTGGCAGGAGGCCGTGGTGCGGCAGGGCGTGGTTCAGTCCCTGCGCGGGTGGAAGTCGAAGTCCGGGTAGGCGTCGGCGGCGTCGAGCATGGTCTGAGCCATCTCGATGGCCTCCGCAACCTCATGATCATCCAATTGCTCGTACAGCCCGTACGCGGCCTTCGTGTGTTCTGCGAAGAACCGGTTCCAGTCCTTCACGTCGTACGCCGCAGGAATCAGCCCACGCTGCCCCAAGATGGCGACCCATCCGGTGGTCCTTCTCGATGGTGATGCCCTCAGCGCGGAGCAGGAGTGCCTTGGCGGCCAGTGCGGCGGCGTGTCGGGCCTCGTCGAACGCGACGGCGGCACGCACCGACCCCTTGGCCGCGTTCTCGCGCGCCGAGTCCAGGAACGGATGTGCGTGGACGAGCATGTCCCTCCAGCCGCCTAGCGCCATGCGTCCACCTCTGGCTCCATATCGTTGGACCAGGCCTCCACCCAGTAGGAGCTTGGCCGGGTGGCGTGGACGGTCATGCCGTCGCGTCGGATGGCTTTCAGCAACCCGGGAGGCAGGTCCACCACATCGTCTTCCCCCACGACCTTCAGGTCCAGGGGACGAGGTAGCCCCACCTCCAGCTCATAAGCGAGGTCCTTGAACATCCGCTCGAAATAGAGGCCAGGCAACGTCATTTCCTTCCGCTCGATGCGCCGACGGTGGTGTCCAGAGCCAAACCCATGCGGCGTGATGACCAGCAGGTCCAGGTCGGAGTCACTGCGGGCGTCGCCTCGGGCGCAACTCCCGAACGCGACGACTGTGATGGTACCGTGGCTGCTCGGGTTGCGGATCCAACGGCGAAATTCCCGTTTCCCGTCTTCGCTCAACCCGGCCACCTCTTCATCGAGCGCCCCCTGCTCGAACGCCTCGTCCAGCATCCGCCAGGGCTGGTCCAGGTTCTGCGCCTGGATCTCGCTCAGGAACCGAATGAGCGCTTGGCGTCCGGCGGCATCCGGCAGCCGGGACGCGAGGGGGTATCGGATGTCCACGGGCGGTTCAGCGACCCACTCCAGCAAACGCCATTCGGAGCCCAGCCGCAGGGACCACGAGAAACCAGTCCGTTCCTGCGGCGCGTACCGTGCATCCTGACGCGCCCCGGTCCGCTGGACGAGTCCTTCCTCGACCATCCCCTGCAACTGCCGGTAGATTCCCGTCCGGGACAGCCCCGCGACGTCGGCCGTGAACAGGTCGTCCAGACTCTGCGGAGCATCCGCTGCCATGAGGGCTTCAAGGATGGCTCTCCGAGAGGGCGACATCTCCGATTGCATGATTGCGCAATTGCGCAATTGCGCAATTAGGCAATGAGCTTATCGGTCACCGCGTCCGCTTCAGGCTCTCCACGAACGCCAGGTTGTCCGGGTTCTTCTCGAAGTAGTCCCGCACGGGGTCCAGGATGCGGTTGAGCGCCGTCGCGACGGCGTTCTTGAGGTCCATGGGGTGCAGGTCGCCGGCCACGAACGCCGTCTCGACAGCGTCGTAGTCCTCGAAGTGCAGGTCGCCGCCGAACTTCTCCGGCCGCTCGACCGTCAGTCCGCCGACGAGGCGGGGGCTGACCACGAGGCGCAGCAGGTCCAGGACGGGGTTGTCCTCCTTCTCGCCGGCGGGGCAGTGGGCCTTCTTGACCTTCTCGGCGACCAGCGTGGCGTCGTCGTGGAGGAAGATGCCGCTGTTGGGGTCGCTCTTGCTCATCTTGACCTCGACGGGGTCCATGCGGCCGACGCCGCCCTTGAGGTTGGGCACGAGGGGGGTGTGGAGGGCGACGGGGGCCTTCTTGCCGATCTTCTTGGCCACGTCGCGGGCGAGCATGTGGGCGTGGCGCTGGTCGAGGCCGCCGTAGGCGAGGTCGATGTCGAGGTGGAAGATGTCGCTGACCTGCATGGCGGGGTAGAGGAACTTGCTCATGTCGGCGTCGCCCTCGTCCTCGCTGCGGCCCATGATGCTCATGGCGCGGCGCATGCGGGCGAGCGTGGTGTGCTTGGCGACCTGGATGACGGTGCCCCAGAAGGCGTCGTCCTTGGCCAGTTCGGCGGGGAGGCGGGAG
>JANQNI010000171.1 GCA_028289805.1 Thermoplasmatota archaeon
CACCACCCGGAACCCCCCACGCAACGCTTTTGCCCCGTCTCCGGTCGCCGCTGCCCATGGCCATCGAACAGACGTTCGTCATGATCAAGCCCGACGCCGTGAGCCGTGGACTCGTGGGAGACATCATCAGCCGCTTCGAGAAGAAGGGCATGAAGATCAAGGCCATGCGCCTCGAGATGGCCGACCCCGAGGTCGTCGCCAAGCACTACGAGGTTCACAAGGAGCGCCCCTTCTACCAGGGCCTCGTCGACTTCATCCAGAGCGCCCCCGTCGTCCCCATGCTCGTCGAGGGCGAGAACGCCATCGCCGTCAGCCGCGCGCTCATGGGTGCCACCAACCCCGCCGAGGGCCGCCCCGGCGAGATCCGCTTCGACCTCGGGCAGCACATCGGCCGCAACCTCATCCACGGCAGCGACGGCCCCGAGACCGCCGCCTTCGAGGTCGGCCTGTGGTTCCCCGACGGCGGCGCCGACTACAAGGTCGCCGGCGAGCAGTGGCTGTTCGAGTAGATCCGGCGTCGCGCACCCGCCCGACACCGGGCATACGCTCCGGGGGCGGGGCACTCCCCATTTTCCTCATTTCCCCCCAATAAAATTATTCCCTCCCTTCGGCAGACAGCCAACGTTCAAATTGCCGTTCGAGTTCGCGCGCCCGGAATGGTGGATTCGGCCCCGTCGCTGGAGGCAACGCAGGCGTGGTTGGCGGCCTGCCCGTTTGCGGCCTGCATCCTCGCGCAGGACGGCGTCGTTTCCGCGTGCAACGACGCGTTCCGGGCTGCGACCCCCACCGGGGCGCCGGAGGGGGCACCGTTTCGGTCGCTGTTCGACGAGACGCCCGACGCCCTGCCCTCCGACGGTCCCATCACGGTCGTCAACCGGGAGCCGTTCACCCAGGCGTTCTACGGCGGCGTCTCGGCGCACCCCGCCGGCAGCCTCGTGGTGCTGCACGAGGCGACCAAGCTGCACTGCCAGGCGGAGCACCTGCGCGACCTGTTCCAGGGCGCCCCCGACGCCATCGTCGTCGTCGGCCGCGACGGCCGCGTCGTGGAGTCCAACCGCATGGCGACCAAGCTGCTGGGCCGCGACCACGACGGACTGCGCGGCATGTCCGTGGATGCGTTCGTCCCGACCCCCCACCGCGGTGCCCACGAGAAGCACCGCGAGGACTACGCCCGCGCCCCGCAGCCCCGCGCCATGGGCGCCGCCCAGGACCTCGTCGCGCAGGACGCCGACGGCCGGGTCTTCCCCGTCGAGATCAGCCTCAGCCCCATCGGCCACCCGAGCGAGGGGTACGTGGCAGCCGCCCTGCGCGACGTGACGGACCGCCGTCGCGACGCCCAGCGGCTGCGCGCCCTCAACGAGCGCCTGAGCCAGGCCAACGAGGACCTGGAGGCGTTCGCCGGCCGCGCCGCCCACGACCTCAAGGCGCCCCTCACCACCATCGGGCTCGCCCTGGGGCTGCTGGAGGAGTCGAGCGGCGTCGACGAGCGGGTGCGGATGGTGATGCACGACGCCGCCAACTCCGCCAAGCTGCTGGCCGAGATGGTGGACGGCCTGCTGGACCTGGCGCACGTCAGCCAGCAGGAGCCCCCCAGCGAGGCCGTGGACCTGGCCCTCGTCCTGGAGGAGGCCCGCTCCATGGTGCAGGGCGAACTCGACGAGGCCCACGCCGCCTTCGAGACCGCCGACCTCCCCACCGTCCCCGGCGACCCCCGCCTGCTGCGCACGGTGTTCCAGAACCTCCTCTCCAACGCCGCGCGGTTCCGCCGCCCCGGCACGACGCCCAGCGTGGAGGTGTGCGTCCGTGGCGAGGGCAACGCCGTCGTCGTGGAGGTGGTCGACAACGGCCGCGGCATCCCCGAGGACCGGCGCGAGGCCGTCTTCGAACCGTTCGTGCGCGCCCACCACGACGTGCCCGGCTCCGGCATCGGCCTGCCCGTCTGCCGGCGCATCGTGAGCCTGCACGGCGGCACCATCGAGGCGGACGCACGGCAGGACGGGCCCGGCACCGTGATGCGGGTCCGGTTGCCGCTCGGGTAGGGGCGCGGCCTGGACGCTGGAGCGACAACCTTCATCAACCTACAGCACCAGCCCCCGGTATGCGCGCCTGGATTGCCCTCCTGTTGGTCGCCACCTCCGTGGCCGGTTGCCTCGACGCGGACGCCCCCGCCCCGACCGTCGGGTCTGCGGAACCGGAACCGGAGCCTGCCCCCGCCCGCGTGGTGGTTGCGGTCATCGACTCCGCCCTCAACCCGTACCACCGCTCCTACCACACCGACAACACGATCCCCGACGCCGTGCTGGACGCGCTGGTGGACGACCAGGGCCGCGCGCCGGAGCGGGTGCGCCTCGCCGACAACGGCACCTGGGAGGAGCGCCGGGAGGCGGATGCGGAACTGTGGGACAACGTCGAGTCCGGCCGCGTCTACCACTTCGAGGGCACGCGCACCCTCGCCGTCAGCTTCGGCGGCAACATCATCGACGGGGGCGCCCACGGCACCGGAACGACCTCGGCCGTGCTGGAGGCCAACCCGGACGCCATCGTGGTGCTGGTGCAGGGCACCGGCAGCAGCGACGCCGAGCAGTGGGCCGCCACGACGCCGTGGGTGGACATCCTCAGCGAGTCCTACGGCCTCTACTGCGGCCAGCCGGTGCTGGAGCTGGTGCCGGGCCCCAGCACCGCCAAGAACAACAAGCTCGCCTGGGACAACGGCAAGCTCCCCGTCGGCGCCGCCGACAACACCCCCTGCCCGGCCATGAACGACGGCACCAGCGGCCCGCCGTGGGTCGTGGGCGTCAGCGGCGACCACCCCGCCGACGAGCAATCGTGCCGGGAGCCCGTCAGCGGCAACTTCCCCGACTTCACGGCCGACTTCACCCAGGACCTGCCCTACGGCAACAACCTGGACGAGACGAGCACCGTCAGCGGCACCAGCTTCTCCACCCCCACCACCGCCGGCGCCTTCAGCCGCGCCCTCCTGATGGTCCGGGAGGCGTGGGGCCACACGGACGGCATCGTCGACGGCGCCATGGCCGTGTCGCCCGACGGCGGACGGCTGACCCAGGTCGGCCTGCGCGACGCCTTCAACCACACCGCCTACTACTTCCCGACGGCCGCCACCTGCGACGAGACCGGCAGCGCCCCCGTCAACCCCGCCGCGCCCTGGGTCCAGATGGGCTGGGGCCACGTGGACGCCTCGGTCGGCGAGCACGCCGGCCGGGTGCTGCTGGGCGAGGAGCCGGCCCCCGAGCGGCCCGCCGAGGCGGTGACGTACATGGAGGGCGTGTACGCCTACCGGCAGCAGGCGTGGAACAACGTCACGTAGGCCGGCCGGGTGGGGCGGCAACATAGATTCACTCCCCTCCCTACGTTGGAGCTTAGGTCGGAGACGGTCCATGCGCTTCTGATGAGCATCCTCCTCGGAAGCCGGCCCCGCCCCGGCCTGGACCCCCGCCCCGCCGTCCGCCTGCGCCGCGAACCCCGCCTCCCTGCCCCCACCGGGGGTCCCGTCGCCCCGCCCGGTGCCCGCCGTCGCGGTTCCTGAGCCCGGGTGCCTTCCAAAACCCGTGGTAGAGCTGGGATTTTGGAATGGCTCATAAGTCGCGAGTGGGCGGTCTCCTGTTACAAGGGGGCCGCAGGGGCCGGCTCACGGCGCAGAAGCCGCGTGGGCAGCGCCTCGCGGCCTTCATGGACCCTGGCGACGCTCGGTGGTGTGGGTGCGGTCCACGCGCCGGCTACGTGGGCACGGCTCGTCATGTCCACCCGCTGCTATGGGTCCAAGTCGTGCGGGGGGGGGTTGCTCCGGCCGGGTCGGCGGGTGGCCCCATGCCGGTGCGGGTGGGTGGTCCGATGGCGGCGGGCGGCGACTCGGCCAGAGCAGTGGGTTGAGGGGGCCGACGCGGGTGCGAGTGGGGCGGTCTTCGCGTCCAGGCGCGTCGGCGCGTGAGCCGAGGCTCGGCACGCGGGAGAGTTCGCGTGCCACCCCTCGCCAGGACGTGGTTCCAGCATGGCAGGAGCTGCGGGAGTGGTGGTCGTGGGTGTTCCCGACGGGGGCACGAGCCGAGCGCAGCAAACCAGCTGCATTAGATAGGTCAACGATATGTTGTCGGGAACGTAAGGGTTGCGCCGGATTGGGGTTGAGCGGGGTTATAGCGACCGGCGAGAGTGGGGCGGCTGATGGCTAAGCGGGACGCGGGCGGTCCGTCGTTCAAGCACGCGGGCATTCCTACGGCATTGGCGGAGGAGATTCTTGCGTTGGTGCGGGCGCATCCGTGGCTTGGCAAGTCTTCGCTCTCGGATTTCGCAACAAGGGCTTGCCAGGAGAAGCTGGAGCGGGCATATGCCCTCGTGCATCAGCGTGGCGTGGTGCTGGATGGGCGCAAGCCTTCCACGCACCATGGCGACGACGAGGAAGGCGAGTTGGAGCCGCGCCTATAGATCAGGCTACGTCGGGTTCCGAGGGGGGCCGCGACGCTGGCGTTGCTTGGTCTTCGAGGCTTCGCCGGATGGCCGCGAAGCGGGGCTGGTCGTTGAGCCGAAGGAGTGTTGGGTGTCCGAGGCGTTTCCGGGCGAGGTCTGGGGCAAGTTGCGCGACGAGTGCGAAGCGGTCCAGGGCGGCGCCGAGTTGTCCCAGGTGGGCGTTGCTGATGGCGGCGCCGAGGTTGGCTTGGGCCTTCTTGCGGTGGTTATCCAGGGTGCCGGCGGCGGCGAGGTAGTGGTTCAATGCTTCGGCGTCGCGGCGGCGGTGGCTTAGGGCCGTGGCGAGCATGAGGCGCGTTTCAGGCAGGATCGGGAAGAGAGTATGGGCGCGGCGGGCGTAGTGAAGCGCGATGCGGTGGCGCTTGGCGTGGTGGGCGAGTTTGGCCAAGACCCAGTAGCCCCGACCCCTGCGTTCGCGTCGAGTCTGGGGGAGGATGCTTCCCGTGTCGCGGCCCCGGCGCGTGTTGTGGGCGTCGTGGATGAGGGGGCGTTGCCGAACCAACAAAGCGGCAAGGATGGCTGCCAGGGCCAGTACGGGCCACGTCCACGCCGGGGCGGGGATAGGCGAGGAAGGCGCGGTCGTGGCGGGATTCAGGTCGGTGGAACCAGGGGGGAGCGTGACATGGAGGGGTTGGCCAACGCCTTGGCCCAGGAGTCGGGCCTCGGCGTTGTAGAGGGTCACGTCTTGGCCGCCGGGGCGCAGGGGGTTTCCTTCGAGGGTGCCGGCTGCGCTTCGGAGGGAGATCCGGTCGGCGGTGACGTGGGGGGCGTGGACGTAGAACGCAGAGGGGGCGTCTTGGAGGGTGAGCGTGAGGGTGCCGTCGGCGACGAACAGGTATGTCTCGGTGGCTTCGTTGCCGGTTCCGTCCGAGCGGGGCCGGATGCCGGTTTCGAGGGTTTGGGTGCCGTCGGCGGTGTCGAGCCGAGCCGTCCAGTCCCACAGTGAGAGTCGGAACGCGCCCGCGACCGTGACGGTGAAGGGCTCGTTGCAGGAGGCAGGGAGTAGGGTTTGGGCGAGGTCGGCCACGCGGTCGGGCCTGTCGTCGCGGCGGACGATGGCCGGCGTGGTTTCCGAGGGGCGGTCGGCTGGCTGAAGGCCCACACAAGAGGTCGAGAACGTCACCATAGGCGGATTGCTGTCGGACAGGGCGTCAAGTGCCCACCGTGCTTCTCCGCCGTTGCTCAGGCCCACCACTCGGGCGTTGCGGTGCTCGCTCGGCTCCATGGTGGGGTTGACGTATGTGCGCTGCACCGTCTCTACCACACGTTCGGCCTGGTCCGCTTCGACGCGAAGCACGGGGGATTCCAACTCGAATTGTGGGGGCGGGCGCCCGTTTGCGTCGGCCAGGAGCTTCAGGACGGCCACGTCAGCCGAAACGTGGGCGCCGTGGGCGCGGGCTTCCTGGGCGGTCAAGGCGTCAGGTGCGTCGCCGCTTGCAAGTGGGAGCAGTAGCGCGGCAGATAGTAAGATGGGCGTGATTCGGCTCATGTTTTATCATGCACCTCCCTGACGATTGGCGCAGGGTTTGTCCTCACGGGCACAT
>JANQNI010000204.1 GCA_028289805.1 Thermoplasmatota archaeon
AGGATGCGGCGCAGGAGGAGGCCGCGGAGGCCCGGCGCGGCGAGTACGGCACCCGCCAGGCCAAGAAGGGCGAGAAGGTCGAGTCCGGCCTCAAGAGCGTCGACGTGGACGAGGCGGAGGCGGCCATCCAGGAGAGCCTCAAGGGCCGTGCCCGCGCCGAGACCATCAAGCTGCCCCAGTTCCCCGCCCCCACCAGCGACCGCCCCGAGGCGCTGCACACCGAGGAGGCCCGCCGGCAGGAGATCGCCGAGGCGGAGCAGAAGCGCCGCGAGGAACTGCTGGAGGACATCGACGAGGAGACGCGGCGCAGGCTGGAGCACGACTGGGCCGCCGAGGACGCCCTGGACTACCACCCCGACCCCGACGACGAGGAGGTGGAGGTCTACCCCATCCAGGAGCCCTTCGCCTACGTCCAGGTCGTCCGCAACACGCGCACCCACGAGATGATCTACCACGCCATCGAGCCCAAGCTGAGCCGGGACGAGGCGTTCCTGCTCCAGTTCATCGAGGAGACCCTCGTCGACGTGCTGGACCTGCAACCCGGCGAACTGGAGAAGAAGGAACTCGACGCGTACATCCGCGGCAAGTTCGACGAGGTGCTCTACGACTACAGCATCAGCCTCGGCGACGAGGAGTCGGAGGCCGACGACACCCGCGAGCGGCTCCTGTACTACGTCCTGCGCGACTTCATCGGCGAGGGCCCGCTGGACCTCCTCATCAACGACGAGATGATCGAGGACATCTCCTGCGACGGCCCCCACGTCCCCATCTTCGTCTACCACCGCAAGTACGAGGCATTGACGACCACCATCCGGTTCCGCGACCACGCGCAACTCGACTCCTTCGTCATCCGCCTCGCCCAGCGCGCCGGCAAGCACGTCAGCATCGCCGAGCCCATCCTGGACGCCACCATGCGCGACGGCAGCCGCCTCCAGGCCACCCTCGCCAAGGAGGTGAGCAGCTTCGGCAGCACGTTCACCATCCGCAAGTTCAAGGAGGTCCCCTTCACCCCCATCGACCTCGTCCGCTTCGGCACCATGAGCAGCTCGATGCTCGCCTACCTGTGGATGGTCATCGAGCACCACATGAGCGCCATGTACGCCGGCGGCACGGCCAGCGGCAAGACGACGGCCATCAACGCCATCATGATGTTCATCCCGCCGCAGAACAAGGTCGTCACCATCGAGGACACCCGCGAACTGCGCGTCCCGCAACCCAACTGGATCGCAGGCATCACCCGCGAGGGCTTCGGCCCCCGCGACGAGCACGGGCGCCAGGCGGGCGAGATCGACATGTTCCAGCTCCTCAAGAACGCCCTCCGGCAGCGGCCCGAGTACATCATCGTCGGTGAGGTGCGCGGCGCCGAGGCGTACAACCTCTTCCAGGCCATGGCCACCGGCCACGCCGCCTACGGCACCATGCACGCCGACAGCGTCGACGCCGTCATCCACCGGCTGGAGTCCGACCCCATCAACATCCCCCGCAGCCTGCTCGAGGCGCTGGACGTGGTGGCCGTGCAGATCCAGACCCGCGTCGGCGACAAGCGCGTGCGCCGAACCAAGCAGATCACGGAGATCGTCGGCCTCGACCCCAACACGCGCGAGATCCTCACCAACGAGGTCTTCCACTGGGACCCCGAGAACGACTCCTTCGTCTACAGCGGCATCAGCTACGCCCTGGAACGCATCGCCGTCGAGACCGGCAAGACGCCCCAGGACGTGGCGCAGGAGCTGGAGGACCGCGTGCGCGTCATCAACCACATGGTCGACACCGACCTGCGCGACTACCAGAAGGTCGCCTCCGTCCTGACGAACTACTTCAAGGACAAGCCCAGCGTCCTGCAGATCGTCGACGAGGAGGGCACGTGGGACTGACCAGCACGCAACGGCTGGCCTACAAGGTCTTCGGCGTCCGCGCCGCCTCCGCGCGGGGGCTGCCCAAGCTCAAGGAGGCGCTCCGCAAGGCCCAGATGCCCGTGCGCGGCGAGGCCTACCTTGCCCAGTCCATCCTGTACGCCGCAGGCACCGCCGCCGTCTTCTTCCTCCTGACCGTCCTGTTCGTCCCCGTCCTGACCGTCGCCCTGGGCCTCAGCAACGCCCTGTGGCTGCTCGTCGTCCTCCTCCCGCCCCTGGCCGGCTACACCGCCTACGCCGCGCTGCTGGGCACCCCCGCCAGCAACGCCAAGAAGCGCGGCCGCAACATCGACCAGAAGCTCCCCTACGCCACCAACTACATCGCCGCCATGGCCAGCGCCGGCGTCATCCCGGCGGAGATCTTCAAGAGCCTTGCCAACCAGGAGATCTACGGCGAGGTCGCCAAGGAGGCGGCGATGATGTTCAAGGACATGCACGTCCACGGCCGCGACATCGTCACCAGCCTGCGCCGCGCCATGGACCGCACGCCCTCCGTCAAGTTCCAGGAACTCCTACAGGGCGCCATCACCACCGTCACGAGCGGCGGCGACCTGACGGCCTACTTCCGCCAGAAGGCCGCGCGCTACCAGTGGGAGAACCGCGTCGAGCAGAAGTCCTTCATCGAGACCATGGGCCTCATGGCCGAGACCTACGTCACCGCCGCCGTCGCCGGCCCCCTGTTCCTGCTCGTCATGGTCGCCATCATCGTCCTGATGGGCAGCGGCGAGATGAGCCAACTGCAACTCATCATCTACCTCCTGCTGCCCGTCATCAACGTCGGCTTCATGTTCGGCATCCGGGCCATGATCCCGGAGGTGTGACGTGGCCGACAAGGACGAGGAGCAGAAGGCCATCGACGAGGCCGTCGACCGCCTGCTCGGGCTCGACAAGAAGACCCGGAGGCAGGAGAAGCCCCGCAAGAAGCGGGAGCGGGAGGCCGAGCCGGAACCGCCCGAACCCGCCCCGGAGCCCGAGCCGGAACCGGAGCCACGCCCGGAGCCCCCGGAACCAGAACCGGAGCCCGAACCGGAGCCACGCCCGGAGCCCCCGGAACCAGAACCGGAGCCCGAACCAGAGCCACGCCCGGAGCCCCCGGAGCCGGAACCGCATCCCGAACCTCCCGAGCCCGTCCCGGAGCCCGAACCGGTGCCCGAGCCCCCACCCGGACCCGAGGGCCCCGGCGAGGACGACGGCAAGCCCCGCATCGCCCTCGACGCCGAACGCGAGGCCGCCCGACACGGCGACGTGGTCCACGACCTGGAGCACCCGGAGCCGGAGGAGGCCGCCGAGGAGGCCCCCGTCGAGGCGGAGGCGGGCGGCGCGAAGCTGACGCGCAAGCAACGCCGGGCCCTCGCCCGCAAGGGGAATGCGTCCGTACTCGTCCACAGCGCCCAACTGGACGAGCGGCTGCGGCGCGGGGACGCCGAGGTGCGGCCCCTGGACCGGCAGCTCAAGCTCGTCTTCGATGCCGTCAACGTCGTCTCCCTCCTGGTGTTGGTGGCGGCCACCGCCGGCGCCGCCGGCCTCCTGGGGTTCCTCGGCACCGTCCCTGCGCAGGTCTACACCCTCGCCGCCGTCTTCGTGCTCCTGTCGGGCAACGGCATCCTGTTCAACCAGGTCCGCTGGCGCGCCCTGCGCGGCCACCAGGGCATCCGCGTCCTGGAGAAGTGGAAGGCCGACCTGCAACTCACCGTCGTCAGCATCGCGGCGCTGTTCACGGTCGTCTTCATCGCCTTCATCGAGGTCGCGGCCCTGTTGGCGTTCCTGGGCGTCCTCGACGTGGGCGCCGCCGCGACCGCCCTGGCGCGCAACTTCGTCCTGTTCCAGGTCATCATCCTCCTGGTGCTGGTGATGACGCTCGTGGTGCGGCAGCAGAACGTCACCAGCTACCAGCCCCACCCCAACACCGTCATCGCCTCCTGGGTACTCACCGCCGTCGCCGGCCTCGCCGTGCTGCTGGGCGTCCTGCTGACCGCCGGGGGCCCCCAGGCCGTCGGCATCCTCGGCGACATCACGCGCGGCCAGGGCATCTACATCGTCACCCTCGGCGTCGGGCTGGAGTTCATCGCCGTGCGCATCCGGCTGCGGTTGCCGTCGGTGCTGAGCCTCTTCAAGTCCGCCGTCGACGCCAGCAAGCGCGCCAACGAGGAGGTCCGCCTCCAACTGCGCAAGAAGGCGCAGCGCACGTACGTGGCCGCCCTCGTCTTCGTCGCCCTGAGCATGGCCTTCGCCGGCGCCATCGCCACCGGAAACCTGGGCTTGGGCAGCGGCAACGCCACCCTGGCGCTCGTCATCTTCTACGTCGGCACCTCGCTCATCCTGCTCGGCCTCATCGCCGTGCGCGTCTTCCAGGCCCGCAACCTGGAGCGCCGCAGCGTCAAGGACGAGTCGGACCTGGAGCGCCTCGTCGGCCAGAGGCGCAGGAGCGCCGCGGAGATCCAACGCCTGGCGGTCTACGGCGTCACCGGCTTCCTGGCCGCCGCCTTCGCCCTCGTCGCCGTCCTGGTGGGTACCGAGGCCCTCCCCCTGCTGCCCCGGACCTTCGCCACGGACCTCTTCATCGTCGCGCTGCTGCTGGGCGCCGGCCCCTACGGCTACTACTTCAACGCCGAGCGCAAACGCATCGCCGCCATCGACGAGAAGTTCCCCGACTTCCTGCGCGACATCGCGGAGTCGGCACGCGCCGGCATGACGCTGCCCCGTGCCCTCGTGACGGCCGCCGGCGGCAGCTACGGCGCGCTCACCAAGGACATCCAGCAGATGGCCGCCCAGGTGGAGTGGGGCGTCGAGTTCGGCGAGTCCCTGGAGCGCTTCGCCCAGCGCGCCGACACCCCCCTCATCGACCGCACCGTCAGCCTCGTCGTGGAGGCGCAGCGCGCCGGCGGCAACGTCGTCGACATCCTCACGGCGGCCTCGGAGGACGCGCGGGAGATCAAGCAGATCATCAGCGAACGCGACGAGCAGATGCAGATGTACAGCGTCGTGGTCTTCATCGCCTACTTCGTCTTCATCGCCGTCGTGCTCATCCTGTCGGCCCAGTTCATCCCCGCCTTCAAGGAGGCCGTGGGCGCCGCCAGCGGCCAGCAGGTGGGCGGCCTGAACTTCAAGGACTTCGACCCCGAGGACTTCAACACCCTGTTCTTCCACGCCGCGCTCGTGCAGGCCATCGGCGGCGGCCTGGTGGGCGGCGTCCTGACCAAGGGCCACCCGGTGGCCGGCTTCAACAACATCGTCGTCATGGTCGTCGCCGCCTGGGTCAGCTTCCGCGTCATCATCGGAATCCTATGAACCGCATCCACGCCCCCCGCAACCGGCTGCCGTTCCTGCGGCACCTGGGCCGCGCCCCGGCCCGGCGCCTGCGCGACGACGAGCGCGGCGCCCTGCCCGTCTTCGAGGCCATCGTCGCCGGCATGCTCGTCCTGACGGCCATCCTGTTCCTGACCGCCGTCGGCCGCCCGTCCCCCGCCGCGGGCGAGAGCGGCATCGACCTGGGCCAGAACGCCGCCGACACCCTCGCCATCCTGCGCGACCGGGACGACACCCAGCACGCCACCGACCCCGACCTCTACCCCCACCGCCTCGCCGAGATCGTCGAACGGGCCATGGTCGGCGACACCACGGACGCCAAGACGTTCCTGGACAGCATCGTCCCCACCGGGACCCGCTACCTCCTGCGCCTCGACAACGGCGTCGAGCCCCTCGTCCTGCTGCCCACCGGCAGCGGCCCCAGCCTGACGCCGCGCGCCGCCCAGGCCGCCGCCGTCCTGGTGACGCCCGACTGGAACGCCAACGGAAAACCCAGCGACAACCCTGGCCTCCAGACCATCCGGCCCGGGCAGGTCATCCCGGCGGGCCACGCCGCCAGCCAGGACTACAGCCAGCCCGAGTTCCTCGTCGGACCCCACGGCAGCACCCTCATGCCCGACGGTACCGCGTGGCGCCTCCACTGGGACGCCCAGAGCGGCGGCGTCCCCCCCGACGCCCCCTACGGCGTCTGGCGGTGGTGCGACCAGGCCGACTGCGTCGGGGGCAGCGGCGTCCTCAGCGCGTTCAAGGTCGTCCACCCCAGCGGTGCAGAGTCGGACTACCCCGTCTACGGGGTGCAGCTGGTGGTGTGGCTTGCCGCGTGAGGGGCCCGCGCGGACGGGGCGGCGCGTCTCCGCGCGTGACACCGCGCAGATGCTGCAAGGAAGGTCCGCGCAGCGGAGCTTCCGCCGTGCTTCTGCGTGCGACAGCGCGCAGATGCTCCTGCTCACCAGCGTCGTCCTGCTCATCGGCTTCCTCGCCCTCAGCAGCATGGTCCTGCGCGTGGCGCAACTGCCCGGCGAGACGGCGCAGGAGAGCCGGCACCCCATCGACCTGGAGGCCGACGGCGTCGCCGACGGCGCCCACGAAGCCCTCCAGCGGGTGGCGCAGCGGGTCCCCCCGCAGGCGTCGGCGGGGGCCCCGGAGGCGTTTCGCGACGCCATGCAGGGAACGTTGGACAGCATCACGGAGTTGGAGCGCGGGCGCGGGTTCCGTTTCACCGTCCTCGACGACTCCGTCACGGGCGTCGGCCTGAACTGCGAACTGGTGGTGGAGGACGCGCCGCCCTCCGGGGCGGGAGAGGTCCGGGTCTGGTTCACGTTCGTCCTCCAGGACCTGGACACGCGCATCCAGGTGACCGTCGAGGAGACCCTCGGCGAGGCCGGGGTGGACAACCACGCCTGCTGGTGAAGCAATAAGGGCTCAGGCCCAAAGTCCCCCAAGTCCGAAGACCACCTGGTTCTTGTAGGGAATCCGGCACGGTCCTCGTACATAGGTGCATTGGCGAACGGGATTAAGTGCCTGAGGCGGCACATGTCGTTTCAAGAATGCGCGCCCGGTCCGATTCCGACGCCGTCGCACAGACGGTTGCCTTCATCGTCGCCAGCGCCGTCTTCCTCGGCGTCTTCGGCGCCATCCTCGTCGCCACCAGCGACGGACCCCGGGAGGACGGTGGCCGCGTCCAGGACTCCGCCAACCGCGTCGAGGCCGAACGGCTCGCCGACGTCCTCGTCGCCAGCCAGGGCATCGGCTGGGCCTCCGGCGCCGACGGCCTCGACCGCCTCGGCCTCCAGCACGACGACGGCGCACGGCTCGACACCACCCGCCTCGATGCCCTGCGCGGCGCCGCCCACGCCGTCGACGGCGCCAACGGCAAGGTCGACTACGAGGAGGCCCTCGCCGGCCTCGGCCTCCCCAACGACGGCACCGTCGGTTTCCACGTCCGCATCGCCCCCGTCGGCATCCAGAACCAGCTCCAGGCCGCCGACCTGAGCCACATCCGCACCGCCTACGTGGGCGACTGGCTCTCCCTCGACACCAGCCTCGAGGTGGACCTGGCGGCGGACCTGAGCATGGTCGCCGACGCCCGCGCCCAGGCAGAGGTGGACATCGGCCTCCTGCCCCCCAACGAGCGACAGGTCCTCGTGGACCTGGGCCTCGGCTTCGACAACAGCGTCCACCTCCTCGACGGCATCGACGTGGAGGTCGACCTCAGCCCCCTGCCCGACGTGGACCTGGACGCCCTCGTCCCCGACAGCCTCCTGGAGGGCGACGTCTACCCCGACAACAAGCAATACCTCAACACCGTCCTCGCCGACCGCCTCCCCGAGTACGACCTCCTCGTCATCGGCAGCACCGTCGCCCACAACACCCTCACCAGCAACGCCGTCAAGGACGCCGTGCGCGACTGGGTGATGGCGGGAGGAACCCTCTTCGTCTTCGGCAGCGAGTCCAACAACTTCCAGTGGCTCCAGCCCCTCTTCCACGTCGGCACCAGCACCGTCAACAGCGCCCCCGCCGCCCCCGACGTCAGCCACCCCCTCCTGCACGAGCCCCACGAGCTCGACTGGACCAGCTACGACCACCACGGCCTGGGCTGGGACCTGCCGAGCCAGGGAGCCAACGCCGTCTACGACGAGTTCCAGCACATCATCACCACCGACGGCGACGACGTCCTGACCGTCAGCAACGAGGGCACCTTCGGCACCGGCCGCGTCTTCCTGACCACCTACCGCCCCAGCGAGGTCAGCAGCCTCCTGAGCCACGACGAGGCCACCAACCTCGTCCACAACATGGTCCTCTTCAGCGACCGCAGCCACCTCTACCTCGACTACGGTCCCACGCCCCCCGACGGCGCCGCCGTCAGCGCCGCCGTGCGCACCACGCAGGTCGAGGACGCCGACCTGGGCATGGTCAACGTCCGCGTCACCGTCCTCTACTGGGGCGTGTAGCCGGCCTACAGGAACCGCAGCACGTCGCGCACCTGCAACGCCACGTACGCCGCGAACGCAGCGAAGAACAACAGCAGGACCGCGCGCACGAACCACACGGGCTCGCGGGGACCCTCCCGTCCCCCCTCCGCCGGCACCGCCACGCGGCGGCGGCCCTCGTCCTGCACGGACGCCCCCAACGCCCCATCCCTATAAGGGGGCCGACCCTGGCGGCGCCTCGTGAGCAGCGAACGCATCAAGGCCCTCGCCCAGGAAGTCGTCAGCGAGGAGGAGCTGGAGCAGCTCCTGACCCAGGCCGCCACCGCCCAGCGCGACGAGGACCGGCCCCGCGCCTACATCGGCTTCGAGCCCAGCGGCACCGCCCACGTCGGCTGGATGGTCTGCACCGACATGATCCAGGCCCTCTACGAGGCCGGCTTCGACGTCACCGTGCTGCTGGCCGACTGGCACGCCCAGATCAACGACAAGCTCGGCGGCGACCTGCACGCCATCCGCCGCTGCGCCGAGTACATGACCGACGCCTTCGAGGCCCTCGGCGTCGACAAGGGGCGCATCAGCTACCGCTGCGCCGCCGGACTGGCCAAGCACGACGCCTACTGGGGCACCGT
>JANQNI010000205.1 GCA_028289805.1 Thermoplasmatota archaeon
CGTCGCGGCGTGCCGGCCCGTCTCGACCCCCGCGCCGCCCGCCTCCACGCCCACCATCGCCACGTCCGCGTCGGCCACGAAGGGCGCGAAGGTCCCCGCCGCGTTGCTGCCGCCCCCGACGCAGGCCACCAGCAGGTCCGGCAGGCGACCCATGCGCTCGCGCGCCTGCGCCCGCACCTCGGCGCCGATGACGCCGTTGAAGTGCCGCACCATCCACGGGAACGGGTGCGGCCCCACGACGCTGCCGACGCAGTAGTGCGTGTCGTCCGGGCGGCCCGCCCAGTCCCGAAGTGCCTCGTTGACGGCGTCCTTGAGGGTGCCGTTGCCGGACGGGACCGCGTGGACCTGGGCGCCGAAGAGCTTCATGCGAAAGACGTTGAGCGCCTGGCGTTCGACGTCCTTGGCGCCCATGTAGACCTCCACCGGCAACCCCAGCACCGCGCCCGCCATCGCCGTGGCGACGCCGTGCTGCCCCGCGCCCGTCTCCGCGATGACGCGGGTGCGCCCCATCCGCCGCGCCAGCAACAGCTGCCCCATGACGTTGTTGAACTTGTGCGCCCCGCCGTGGACCAGGTCCTCCCGCTTGAGCCAGATCGTCGCGCCCTCCCCCGACGCCCCGGCCGCGTGGGCGGAGAGGCGGTCGCAGCGGTACAAGGGCGTCGGCCGGCCCCCGTAGTGGCGATGGTACGCCGCCAGCTCCTCCAGGAACGTCGGGTCGTCCTTGGCCTCCCGGAACGCCGCTTCCAACGCCTGCACGGCGGGCACCAGCGTCTCGGCGACCCAGCGGCCGCCGAACGGGCCGAAATACCCTCGGGAATCGGGTTCGTGGTTCGTCATGGACAGGAGTGTGCATCCGGGGTGGCCCGGTGCGACGGCGCCCCAACGATGTGGCGCGGATGACGGTTGCGGCTCCGGTCTGCGACCTCGTCCGACCTACGCCCCGTGGACGCCGTCGACGAAGGCCCGCACCGCCTCCGCGTCCTTGACGCCCGGCTCGGCCTCCAACCGGCTGCTGGCGTCGGCGCCCCACGCCCCCGTCGCCCGGATCGCTTCGGCGGCGTTGTCCTCGGCGAGTCCTCCGGCGACGAGGCTGAAGCGACCCGGTTGGACGTGGCGGGCGGAGGCGCTCCAGTCGTGGACCGCCCCGCTGCCGCCGGTGCCGTGCTGGCTGGGCGTGTCCAGCACCAGCCCCACGCCAGGAAGGTCCGTGCTGGGCTCGTCGGGTCCGACGGCGTGCAGCACCCGCGTCGGGACGGCGCCGAGGCTGTGGACCCACTCGGGCGTGGGGCGAAGCCGGTGCAGTTGCACGAGGTCGGGGCGGGCGACGCGGCACCACTCCCGCACCTCCCAGTCGTCCTCGTGGGGGGTGACGAGGACGGTGCGCAGGCCGAGGGCGCGGGCCCGCTCGCCGAGTTGCTGGGCCCGCAGGGCGCCGACGGCGCGGGGGCTGTCGGCGCCGACGACGAAGCCGACGAGGTCGGCGCCCGCCTCGGCGGCCAGCTCCACGTC
>JANQNI010000208.1 GCA_028289805.1 Thermoplasmatota archaeon
CCATGCGCTACGCCGAAGCCCCGGATGGCGCCGGAGCGCTGCATGACGGCCACGAGGGCGCCGAGAAACAGGGTGAACGCGACGACGCCCGCGTGGCCACTGTCGGCCAGGCCGTCGCGGATCCAGACGACGCTTTGCATGAAGCCGCCGGCGACGGTGCCGAAGAACGCCGCGGCGCCGTTCATGTCGCTCTGGACGAAGCTGCGCTGGCCGGCCACCATGACGCCTGCGGTGAACATGCCCAGGAGCAGGCTCTGGAAGACGCGCCGCGTCAGCATCGCGAAGGCGATGGCGAGGGCGGGGGGCAGCAGGGTCCAGGCGCCGAAGTCGGCCACGAACCGGTAGCGAGACGGGACACCACTTGACGGTTCCGTTGGACGCGTTTTGCTCGCGTGCCGAAGCCCTCATGCCCGTCCGCGGACTGCGACGGCCTCGTGGGCATCGACCTGGGCGACGTGGTCGTCAAGCACCCGACCGAACTCGCGGCGCTGCGCGGCAAGCGCGTCGCCTTCGACGCCTGGAACATCCTGTACCAGTTCCTCTCGAACATCCGGCAACCGGACGGCACGCCCCTCAAGGACCGCCGGGGCCGCACCACGAGCCACCTCGCCGGCTGCCTGTACCGCACCGCCAACCTCGTCGAGGCGGGGGTCAAGCCGGTCTTCGTCTTCGACGGCGAGCCCCACCCCCTGAAGCGGGAGACCCTGGCGGCGCGGTCCCTGCGCCGGGAGCAGGCGGAGCAGGAGCTGGAGGAGGCCCGCGCCGCCGGCGACGACGAGAAGGCGTACAGCAAGGCGCAGCAGACGAGCAAACTCACCAGCGACATGGCGGAGCAGGCCAAGGCGCTGCTGCGCGCCCTCGGCGTGCCCGTCGTGGAGGCGCCCCGCGACGGCGAGGCGGAGGCGGCCCACCTGTGCGCCACGGGCCGGGTGGACGCCGTGTGCAGCCAGGACTTCGACTCGCTGCTGTTCGGTGCCCCCGTGCTGCTGCGCAACCTCACCCTCAGCGGCCGCCGCAAGCTGCCCGGCAAGCAGGTCTGGGTGGAGGTGCGCCCCGAGGAAGTGCGCCTCGACGAGAGCCTGGATGCGGCGGACCTCACGCGGGAGCAACTCGTGGACGCCGCGCTGCTGGTGGGCACCGACTTCAACCCCGGAATCAAGGGCATCGGCCCCAAGAAGGCCCTCGCCCTGGTGCGCAAGCACGGCGCCCTCGACGCCCTCCTGGCGCGGTTGGAGGCCGACCCGTCGTCCGCTGCCTCGGCCGTCGAGCGCGCCCTGCTGGAGCAACGGGACGCCGTGGCGGACCGGGAGGAGATCCGTCGCATCTTCCTGGAGGCCCCCCACGCCGCCGACGCCGACCTGGCGGCGGGCAAGCCGGACGAGGCCGCGGTACGGCGCATCATGGTGGAGGAGCACGACTTCAGCCGCGAGCGCGTCGACGGCGCCCTGAAGCGGTTCCAGGCGGCCCAGGACGCCGGCAAGCAGCAGTCGCTGTTCGACTTCGGCGCGTAGCGGTCCTCCCCCCGGCCGACCCGGCCGTCTCCCGCCGCCCTCGGGCGCATCCTCCTTATGGGTCCGGGGGGAACAGGACGTGGTGCCCGCGTCGCCGACCCCCCGCACCCGCTTCCACCCGGCCCTCGCCGTCGGTCTCGTCATGCTGCTGCTGGTGGCCTCCGTCCCGGCGCCGCCCGGCGAGTGGGAGGCCACCTGGGATGGGACGTGGGTGGTGGCCCACCGGGGCGTCGTCGAGGAGGGATCCCCCGAGAACACCCTCCCCGCCCTCCAGCGCGCCGTGGCGCGCGGCGCCGACGCGGCCGAGATCGACGTGTCCCTCACCGCCGACGGCGTGCCGATCCTGCTGCACGACCTGTGGCTCGAACGCACCACCGACGGCGAGGGGGGCATCTTCGAGACGACCTGGGACGAGGTGTCCCGGCTCCACAGCGAGGGCTTCCCGGTGCCGCGGTTCTCGGAGGCGTTGGAGCACGCCAAGTGGCTGGGGCTCCCCCTGTGGATCGACCCCAAGGGGCTGCCGGAGCGGCGCGCGCAACTCGTGGACGCCATCGTCGCCGAGGTGCAGGCCGCGGGCGCCGAGGAACGCGTGTGGCTCATGCACACCCCCTGCCCGGAGGGCATGCGCTGCATCGGCGGCTACCGCAAGGACCCCACCGTGGAGGCGACGACCCTGCGCACGCACCTCGTCAACGAGACGTCCCTCCAGAACGCCCACGACGCCGGCGTGCGGGTGATCGTCTACTGGTTCCTGGAGGACGGGGACATCCCGCACGGCGTCGACGCCGTCATGACCGACTACGTCCCCGTCGCCCGCGCCGAGGTGGACGCCCGGACGGGCCGCGGGGCGCCTCAGCTCCCGTAGACCGGGTGGTCGGCCGTCGGGGCGAAGGCGTACAGGCCCATGAAGACGTCCGCGGCGTACAGGTGGCCCTCGGGGCCACGCTCCACGTC
>JANQNI010000212.1 GCA_028289805.1 Thermoplasmatota archaeon
TGCTCCGGCGACACCGCCGGCCCCACCGTCACCACCTGGCAGCAGACCCCCAGCGACGTGGACACCTCCACCAGCGGCACCGTCACGGTCCAGGCCACCCTGGACGACGACTGCGCCGGCGTCCAGACCGCCGCCCCGCCCACCCTCCAGCATCGCGTCAACGACGGCAGCGACCCCGCCTGGAGCGACGTGGCCTCCACCTACGTCTCCGGCACCACCTTCGAGGCCACCGTGCCCGCGCCGTCCGGCGGCTGGAGCGCCCACGGTGGTTCGGACCTGGAGTACCGCCTCACGAACATGCAGGACGCCCTCGGCAACAGCGCCGACAGCACTGTCCAGACCGACGGCATCCAGACAGCCACCACCTACACCTACGCCGACTGCCCCCCCACCATGACCCTCGGCAGCGTCTCCTCCTGCGCCGACCTCCAGGACGACACGGACAGCAGCTCCGCCCGGTTCCAGGAGGGCAGCGTCCCGGACACCGTCACCGCCGACCACTACGGCACCTCCGCCCGGACGAACGGCGACACCTACGACGAGAACAACGGCATCGGTGCCCCCGACGACGCCCACGCCGTCATCCCCTCCCGCAACGACCGGCTGCGCGTCGAGGACTTCCCCAGCGGCACGGGCACGATCCTTGAGATCCACCTGGTCTACGAGGGCCACTACCAGGGAACCCTCGACGACGACTTCGTCCGCCTCGGCTACCGCCTCGGCAACTCCCTCCAGGACGATCGGCTCGACTTCGACCCCCACCCCACGGACACCGAGGTCACGTTCGACGTCACCAGCTTCCGTTCCTGGACCTGGGCCGACGTGCTGGACATGGAGGTCGACGCCCAGTTCAAGAAGACGGGCAGCGAGGACGCCATCGACATCCACGTCGACGCCCTCTGGGTCCGCATCACCACCGACACCACCACCTACCGCCTCGACGGCACCGTGACGTTCACAAGCGTCCCCGCCGGCACCCAGACCCTCCAGATGGAGTACCAGGCGTTCACCGACGACTTCCAGGTCGAGGTGTGGGACGGCAGCGCCTGGAACGTCCGGGGCGACACGCTCGTCCCCGGCCCCGAGACCGCCTGGAGCTACGCCCTCACCACTGCGGAATACAACAGCGGCAGCCCGCGCGTCCGACTGACCGACCTCAACACTGCCCCCACCGTCACCAGCGACCTGTTCATCGACTACCTCCGCATCCGGACCACATGACCCGACGCACCCCCCGAACCCGATCCCCGCTCTCCCGCGACGAGGCCGGCGTCAGCGCCGTCGTCGGCGCCGTCCTGGTGCTCCTCGTCGCCACCCTGTTCCTGGTGGAGTGGCGGCTGGAGTGGGCCCCCGCCATCGAGAGCGAGAAGGAGGCTGCCCACAGCCTCGCCGTCGACGCCCAGCTCGGCCAGCTGCGCTCCCACCTGAACCACCTGGCCACCAACCGCAGCGACGACTCCGCCGGCCTGCCCGTCACCCTCGGCGCTCCGGCCAGCTCGGCCCTCACCGACGCCACACGACTTCCAAGCGTGTTGTCGTTCTCTCCGGAGGACGCCCGGGTGACGTTCTCCACCGACGACATGCTGCTGCTCCAGCGCAACGGCAACCCCCTCGCCGTCCCGTCCGGTGCCTGGAGCGATTTCGAAGATACCACGGACCTCACCGAAGTCCACGCCATCGCCGACCTGCGCCTGCGTATTGATAACGTGGACATGGACCACAACGACCGCTCCACCACCGTCACCCTCCTCGACGGCACGGACGCCGTCGGCAGCTACACCGTCCGGGTGGATATCCAGAACCCCAACATGCTCGTCATCCACGAGGTGCGCAACGCCGCCAACGAGATCGTCACGAGCCGCGTGGAGGGCTACCACCAGAGCACCGCGTTCGCTCCCTTCTACGTCAACGTCCTCGACCCCGGCATGGCCTTCGACCAGGTCCTCTCCGCCGCAGGCAACGGGCCCTTCACCGTCCGGATCTCCCATGACGAAGGCTTCGACACCGACTACATCGCGACCTACTCCCTCATCGACTCAACGGGGGAGGTCGTCACCGTCGGCTCCGGCGGCCAGCAGGTCGCCGACTGGACCCACGAACTGGCCGGCGGGACCCTCACGTACGCCGCCAACAACCAGTTCTACCCCGCCCAGGAGGTACGCCTGGCCAACGGCGCCCTCGTGCTCTCCCAGGCCGACGGTCGTCTGTTTCGCGCCGAGCCGCCGCTGGAGGTGCGCACCGTCGGCACCCAGACCGTCGTCACCTGGTCCGTCCCCGTCCTGGAGGGCGACGAACGGTCCATCGCCGGCGACATGGTCGTCCACCTGTTCGCCTCGCCGCTGCAGCACGAGAGCCTGCTCGGCAGCGCCACCGACCTCACCATCGTGCAGGAGACGCCCGACCCGGGGTTGTGGTCTTCCCTGTGGCGGCAGCGACTGGAGGCGGCGGACCTCAGCAGTGGTGGCACCGAGCCGGAGTTCCAGATCACCACCGGAACCAACCAGGTCACCGTGGTCATCCACGGCACCGACTCGAGCCCCACCTCCACGGTGCGCGACGTGCAGGTCGCCCTGCGCACGACGAACATCCACGTCCAGTTCCAGACGTGACGGACCCCGGGTTGGGCCCTGCGCCCCGGCGACGGGGTCCGGGGGCGCCAGGGGGGATTCGACCCTCCGTGGTCGGGGAACGAGCGGTCCCCCTCCTGTTCCACGACCCCCACCGCGCCCGGTCCTCCCATCCCCCATCCTTTAAGTGCAGTGCCTGACAAGGTTGGGTCGACATGGATCGGCGTGCGGAAGGCAACGAGCGTGACGAAGCCGTCTCCAGCATCATCGGAGAGTTGCGCCTCGTCGCCATCGTCATCTCCCTCGTCGGCGTG
>JANQNI010000295.1 GCA_028289805.1 Thermoplasmatota archaeon
CGAGCGCCACGCCGAAGCACCCGCGAGCAATGCAAGTCCCACGACGCCCACCACGTGCACGACCCGCTCCAGCGCGCCCACGTCGTCCCCGGCCGAGGCCGCGCCCACCGCCGCGTCGGGGGAGCCGACCACGAAGGCCCACCGGCCGCTGGTGTCGTGGCCGTCGGCGGCGCTCGTCCAGGACCAGTGGACGAACCAGGTCCCGTCGCGCAGGGCCTCCTCGACCGCCACGCGGACGGTCTCGCCATCCACCTCCGGCGTCCCCAGGGTCGCCTCCGTGCCGCCGGCGTCGAGGAGATGGATGCGCACCGTCTCGGGGACCGCCGGCTGCGTCAGACCCGTCCGGACCTCCACGGGGGACGCGACGAGGACGGCACCGTGGGCGGGGTCCATGCCCTCCGGGTAGGCGTGCGCCGACACGGCCGGAGCGGACAGGGCCAGCAGCGCCAGCGCAGCCACGGCGAGCAGGGTCCGCTTCATCGCCGTTTCCGAGCGACGGCCGCCGACGCCAGCGCAAGGACCAGCAGACCGACGGCGGGTCCGGGCGCGCCCCGGTCGCTGGAGGCGTCCGCGAGGGGTTCGTCGCCCACGTGGACCTCGTGCTGGACGGTGGCCGTCGCGCCCCGGTCGTCCGTGACGGTGAGGGTGATGATGTGCAGGCCGGGCCGGTCGAAGGCGTGCTCCACCTCCTGTCCCGCGACGAGGGAGCCGGTGCCCAGGAACCAGTCCCACGCCACCACCTCGCCGTCCGCGTCCGTCGCCTCGGCCACGAGCCGCACGGACTCGCCCACGGCGGGGTCGGCCGGCTCGACGCGGACGCTCGCATCCGGACTGAGGTTGCGAACGACCAGTTCCTTGCGGACGCTCGCCTCACGGCCCTCGCCGTCCGTGACGGTGAGTCGGATGAAGTACCGCCCCGGCGTCTCGTACTGGTGCTCCGGGTCGGATTCGGTGCTGGTGGCGCCGTCGCCGAAGTCCCACGACCAGGCCGCGACGCCGGCGTCGCTGAGCGACGCGTCCCGGAACCGCAGCGCGTCGATGGCGCTCGGGTACTCCAGATCCCACGTGAAGTCCGCCAGCGCGCCCGCGACCTCGCCCTCGGCCACGACCGTGAGTTCGCGGGCGGTCTGGCTCTGGAGGCCCCCGTCGTCGGTGCCGGTCAGGACGAGGCGGTAGGTACCGGGTTCGGTGTAGGTGTGCAGGGGGTTGGCGTCGGTGCTGGTGGCGCCGTCGCCGAAGCTCCAGTGCCACGACTCCACGACGCCGTCGGGGTCGAAGGAGGCGTCGCGGAACTGCACCTCGCGGCCCGCCACGAGCGTGGACGCGGCGACGGTGAAGTCCATGCGCGCCGCCTGGTTGGCCGTGCTGCCCTCCTCGCGCACCTGGACGGACACGGTCCGCTCCAGGATGCCCGTCTTGCCGGCCTCGTCCGTGACCGCCAACTGGACGAGGTAGGTGCCGGCGGAGGGGAAGACGTGCACGGGCTGCTCCTCGGTGCTCGTGGTGCCGTCGCCGAGGTCCCACGACCACGCCGTGATCGCGTCGCCGTCCGGGTCGTGGCTCAGGTCCAGGAACGTCACCGG
>JANQNI010000103.1 GCA_028289805.1 Thermoplasmatota archaeon
GCCGTGCAGTCCCCAGCGCCGGGCACGGTCGGCCAGCCGGCGCCGGTACGCCTCGGGGAGGGCCAGGGAGACCTCCACCGCCACGGGCTCCAGGAGCCAGGCGACGGCGCGGCGGGTCATGGTGTATGCGACGCGGCCGTACGCGGCGCCCGCCACGACGCTCCACAGCAGCGCCTCGGGGACGGGGACGCGGCCCAGGCCGAACAGGAACCCGGCCAGGATGCCCGTCCAGGCGGCGCCGGCCACTGCACCGCTCCAGCGGGAGACGCGACGCACCAGGAGGGCCTGGGCGTCGGGGTCGAACTCGCGACCGGGCCCGTCGGCGCCCAGCACGGACTCGATGGGCGGGGCGCGGGCCAGCCGGCTCCGCACGGTGGCGGGTGTGGGAGCGTGGACGGCCTGGGCGCGCACCAAGGAGTGATGGTGCGGTCTCGCTTTTGTGTCTGGCGAATGGGATTCGCGGTTCCGTGGTGGGTCTACGCCCAGACGGTGAGCGTGCAGCTCTCCATGTACCTGTCCCCGACGAGGCTGGCGCCGGCGGGTCCGGGGCCGAGGCCGAGGCGGTCCAGGCCGTCCTCGTCCGTGTGGATGTCGAAGGCGCAGCCGATCGGGTCCAGGCTCTGCGAGATGGCGGGCGCGGCGGTGGCGACCGGGGCCGCCAGGAGCAGCGTGAGGGCGGCGAGCACGAGCAGGGTTCGCATGACCTCCGAATCGGACCAGGTCTTGATGGGCTTTCCTCGGGATGAGTGACGAGCAGGCAAACGGTTCAAGTCGCGCCCCTGGGTCCTCCACGCCGTGACCCTGACCGTCCCGCACGCCGACGGAGGCTTCGCCACCGCCGACGCACAGGAGGAGAAGCGGCCCGAGCGGACCTCGGGCGCGCTCACTGTCCACAACGTCCGCACCCGGACGAAGGAGCCCCTCGTGCCCCAGCGCCCCGACCACGTGGGCGTGTACGTGTGCGGCCTGACCGTCTACGACCCCATGCACATCGGCCACGCGCGCACCGCGGTGAGCTTCGAGATCGTGCGCCGCTGGCTGGAGGAGCGCTTCGCCTCCGTGCGCTTCGTCCAGAACGTCACGGACGTGGACGACAAGATCATCGCCCGCGCCGCCGAGCTGGGCGTCAGTCCGCGCGAGCACGCGGCCACGTGGGACCGCAACTGCCAGGACGCCTCCGCCCGCCTCGGCGTGCGGCCCCCGGACGAGATGCCCCACGTCACCGACAGCATCGACGACATCGCCGCCTTCATCCAGGGCATCGTGGACAACGGATTCGCCTACGCCACGGACGCCGGCAACGTCTACTTCGACGTGCCCGGCTACGACGCCCACGCCCAGGAGGCGTGGCCCGGCGAGGGATACGGGCGCCTGAGCCGCCGCGACTACCGCGAGATGGCCGCCGGCACCCGCAAGCAGGTCGAGTCCGACAAGAAGCACCCCGCCGACTTCGCCCTCTGGAAGGCCGCCGACGCGGACAGCCACCCCGACGCCTCCTGGGACAGCCCTTGGGGCCGCGGCCGGCCCGGCTGGCACATCGAGTGCAGCCTCATGTCCACCCGCAGCCTCGGCGACACCATCGACGTCCACGGCGGCGGCCAGGACCTCATCTTCCCCCACCACGAGAACGAGATCGCCCAGAGCCAGGCCAAGACCGGCCAGGCGCCCTTCGTGCGCACCTGGATGCACACGGGCTTCCTCAACGTCGAGGGGCAGAAGATGAGCAAGTCGCTTGGCAACTTCATCACCCTCGTCGACATGCTCGACGAACTGGAGGCCGCCGGCCGCGACCCCGAGGTGCTGCGCTTCTACTTCGCCCAGACCCACTACCGCTCCAAGATCGACTTCAGCCGCAGGGGACTCGACGAGGCCGCCACCGCCGTCGAGCGCCTCAACCGCACCCGTCGCCTCCTCGCCGAGGCCGCCGAGCGCACCGGCGACGACGTCGACGGGGACGCGCTGCTGGTGGACGCGGCCGCCGCCCTGCGCGACCGGTTCGCCGCCAGCATGGACGACGACGTCCACACCCCCGGCGCCATCGCCGCCCTGTTCGACTTCGTCCGCGCCACCAACAAGGCCCTCGACACCACCGCCGCCGGCGGCGCGGCGGCCGCGGAAGCCCTCGCGGCCTTCGAGTGGGCCGGCGGCGTCCTGACTCTGTTCCAGGGCCCCGTGGACGCCGCGCCGGAACTGCCGGACTTCGACGACCTGCTGCGACAGCGGGAGGAGGCCCGCGCCTCCAAGGACTGGGGCGAGGCGGACCGCATCCGCGACCAGATCACCGCCGCCGGCTACGTCATCCAGGACACCCCGCAGGGCCCCCGCGTGGAGAAGGCGTAAACACCTAAGCGGACGGCCCGGCTCTCGGGTCCGTGGTCGAGGGCGTCCAGAAGTCCAAGCGGGGCACCTTCGACGCCCCCTTCGAGCGCGTCGCCCGCTGGGCCCTCGCCCGCGGCGTCCACCCCAACCACCTCACCTTCGCCCAGGTGCCCGTCTTCCTCCTGGAGGTCTACGCCGCCGTGCAGGGCTGGAACTGGGTCTTCGTCGGCCTCATCCTCCTCGTCATGGCCCTCGACGGCGGCGACGGCATCCTCGCCCGCACCGGCGGCCTGCAAAGCCGCAAGGGCGCCGTCCTGGACGCCACCTTCGACACCATCGGCATCGCCGTCGTCATGTGGGGCGCCACCCTGTTCTTCCCCGAGGCCCAGGCGTGGCTCTTCCTGCTGTTCCTGCTCAACGCCCTCCTGTTCCTGCAAAACGGACTCCTGGAGCAGAAGATGGTCAGCTACGTCCGCGGCCCCGTCATCCTCAGCGTGGCGTGGCCCGACTTCCTGCTCGGCGGGCTGCTGCTGGCCTTCTTCCTCGTCCTGTGGCTGCTCGTCGCCCGGTTGCCCCGCTCCTTCAGGGCCCTGTCGAGCCTGTCGACGCACTGACGTCGACGCCCCACCACTGCCACGCCTTGTGCTCCAGGTCCATCGCGCCC
>JANQNI010000351.1 GCA_028289805.1 Thermoplasmatota archaeon
CGACCCCCACTTCCTCACCATGGCCCTGGGCAACGCCGTCGCCGACGCCCTGGAGGTGGCGGGCGCCGAGCCCCGCGTGAAGTGGGTCAACGACGTCTACGTGGACGACCGCAAGATCGCCGGCGTGCTCGTGGAGGCGGAATCCACCGGCGACCGCATCGACTTCCTCGTCGCCGGCATCGGCATCAACGTCAACGGCCACGCCGCCGACTGGGGCACGCCGCTGTCCGAGACCGCCGTGACGCTGGAGGACGTGCTGGGCGCCGAGGTCTGCGTCGACGACCTGGAGACGCTCTTGCTGGACGAGGTGGCCAAGTGGGTCGACGTGGTCCGCCAAGGCCGCGGCGACGAGGTGCTGGCGGCGTGGCGGGCCCGCGAGTACCTGAGGGGCCGGCGCGTCGGCCTCGACCCCGACGGCGACCTGTGCTCCAAGGTCGTCGGCGTCGTGCAGGGCGTCGACGAGCAAGGGCGGCTGTTGCTGGAGACGGACGGGGGCGTGCAGTCGTTCGACGACGGGACCGTGTTCCTCGACTGAGCAAGGGAAGAACGTTTCTCGGCGGTTCTCCATGATCTAGGGGCATCTGCGAAGCTTGCGAAATCCCTACCCGTCGGTCATCCATCGGCTGCGCGATGAGGACCATCACCCTGTTCTCCATCCTCGCCTGCCTGCTGCTTGCAGCACCCACCGTCGTCGCCCAGCCCGACCTCTCGGTGGCCACCGCCGCTCCGCCGTGCCAGAGTGCCACCACCATGGGCGCGGTCCCATACACCATCTGCATGGCCGTGTACGCCGCGGAGGCCGGCACGCGCATCGTCCCCGGACTCATCAAGACCGGCTGCGAGCTCGTCTTCGGCCCCGGCAACTGCTAAGCGGTTCGGCATCCCCCCTCGTCCGCCTCCCCCCACGTCCCCTTCGACCGCCATCGCCCCGGCACCTTCGACGTCTGCCGACGCTCCCTTCGCCACCCTTTAAGCACCCGCCTGGCTGGCCCGCCCATCCCATGGCCGTCGGCATCATCAGTTACGGCGCCTACGTCCCGCGCTACCGCATCCGCAGCGAGGAGATCGCCCGGATCTGGGGCGACGACGCGAACATCGGACGCGCCCTGAACGTCCACGAGAAGAGCGTCCCCGGCGCCGACGAGGACGTGGCGACCATCAGCGTCGAGGCCGCGCGCCAGGCGATGCGGCGTGCGCCGACGGGGCCCGACGACGTGGGCGCCATCTACGTCGGCAGCGAGAGCCATCCCTACGCGGTCAAGCCCACCGGGACCATCGTCCAGGCGGCCATCGACGCCGGCCCCTACCTGACCATGGCGGACTACGAGTTCGCCTGCAAGGCCGGCACCGCCGCGCTCCAGACCGGCATGGGGCTCGTGCAGAGCGGGATGGCCAAGACCGTCCTCGCCATCGGCACCGACACCAGCCAGGGCGCCCCCCGAAACGCCCTCGAATACTCGGCCTCGGCGGGCGGGGCAGCGTTCCTGCTGGGCGCGGAGCGCAAGCACATCCTCGCCGAACTGCACCACACCGTCAGCTTCACCACCGACACGCCCGACTTCTGGCGCCGCGAGGGCCAGAAGTACCCCAGCCACGGCGAGCGCTTCACCGGCACCCCCGCCTACTTCCGCCACGTGGAGGCCGCCAGCCAGCGGTTGATGGAGGACCAGAAGACGAAGCCGGACGACTACGACCACTGCGTCTTCCACCAGCCCAACGGCAAGTTCCCCGTCAACGCCGCGCGCCGGCTGGGCTTCAAGGAGCCCCAGTGGCGCCACGGCCTCCTGGCCCCCCGCATCGGCAACACCTACAGCGGCGCGGCGCTGCTGGGCCTCGCCAACGTCCTCGACCACGCCGAGCCCGGCGACCGCGTCTTCGTGTGCGGCTACGGCTCGGGGGCGGGCAGCGACGCCTTCGACTGCACCGTGACCAAGAACATCCTGAACTACGACCGCAGCGAGGCGGAACGGCTGGAGACGCGCCTCGCCGACACCACGGAGCTCGACTACGCCATGTACGCCAAACTGCGCGGCAAGCTCGTCATGGGAGGCAACGGCGCATGACCGGCCGCACCGCCTACGTCGTCGGCGCCGCCCACACCCCCTTCGGCGAGGCGTGGGACAAGAGCTACCGCCACCTCATGACCGACGCCGGCCTCGCCGCCATCCAGGACGCCGGCGTGCAGGGGGAGGACATCGACGAGGTGTTCGTGGGCACCATGAGCACCGGCAAGCTCGTGGGCCAGGAGCACGTCGCGTCCCTGCTGCTCGACGGCGCCGGCCTCGCAGACCAGCACCTGCCCGCCACCCGCATCGAGGCCGCCGGCGCCTCCGGAGGCCTCGCGTTCCGGCAGGGCGTCCAGGCCATCCGCAGCGGCGCCGCCGACGTGGTCGTCGTGGGCGGGCTGGAGAAGATGACCGACGTCTCGGACGCCGACCAGGCCGCCGTGACCGCCAGCGGCATCGACCAGGAGTGGGAGCACTTCTTCGGCGCCACCGACGCCGCCCTGCACGCCCTCATCGCCAAGCGCCACATGGCACGCTACGGCACCACCCGCGAGCAGTTGGCCGCCGTCGCCGTCAAGAACCACGCCCACGGCGCCCGCAACCCTCTGGCACAGTTTCGTCGCCCCATCACCGAGGAGACGGTGCTGCGCGCCCCGCCCGTCGCGGAACCGCTCGGGATGTTCGACTGCGCACCCACCAGCGACGGCGCCGCCTGCGTCGTCCTGTGCAGCGACGCCGTCGTCGACTCCTACGGCGGCAAGGCGGTCCAGGTCAGCGGCAGCGGCCAGGCCAGCGACACCCTCAGCCTCAGCGACCGCGCCGACCTCACCAGCTGGCGCGCCACCGAGCACGCCGCCCGCCGCGCCTACCAGGAGGCGGGCGTCAGCGTCGCCGACGTGGACGTGGCCGAGGTCCACGACGCATACACCATCACGGAACTGCTGGCCGTCGAGGACCTGGGCTTCGTCAAGAAGGGCGAGGGCGGACCCGCCACGGTCGAGGGCCGCACCGGCGACGGCGGCGACGTGGTCGTCAACCCCAGCGGCGGCCTGAAGGCCCGCGGCCACCCCGTCGGCGCCACCGGCATCGCCCAGGTCTGCGAACTCACCTGGCACCTGCGCGGCACCGCCAGCGACCGGCAGGTCAAGGACGCCCGCATCGGCGTGGCCCACAACACGGGTGGAACCGGTGCGACGGCCGTCGTGCACGTCCTGGAGGGCGTCCAATGACCGTCCCCCCCATGCGGCACGCCTCCGGCGCACCGCAAGGTCCGCTCGCGGATGCTCGCTGGGGACAGCCCCGCGCCACCCGGGAGGTCGGCGCGTGACCGTCCCCCGCTTCTGGCGCGAGATTCCCCAGCGCTACAACCTCCAGGCCAGCAAGTGCGGCGCCTGCGACGCCATCCACTACCCACCGCGCACGGTCTGCCCGGAGTGCCGGCGCGCCAGCATCGGCAACCTGGAGGAGGTCAAGCTCTCCGGCCGTGGCACCGTCCTGGAGTCCACGCGCGTCCACAAGGCCGCCCCCGGCTACGAGGCGCAGGTGCCCTACACCCTGGCGCTCATCCAGACGGAGGAGGGACCGGTCATCACCGGGCAGGTCGTGGACCACGACGGCCGCGCCGTGTCGGCGGGGGACGATGTGCGCGCGGTGTTCCGGCGCCTCGGCGAGGACGGCGACGCCGGCGTCATCTACTACGGGACGAAGTGGGTGCTGGCCTAGGGCCCCTCCGCCGGCGACCTGCGTTCGAGCCCTGCGACCTCCTTCAGCGCGAGTTGGGCCTGGACGCGCAGCATCGCCTCGTGTGCAGCGTGGGCAACGAAGTCGTCCAGGCCCTGGTACCCGAGGCCCGGGTGGTCCTGGAGGAAGGTCTCGATGGCGTCGGCGAGTTCGACGGGCAGGGACGCCGAGTGCTTCGGCTCTGGCGTGGGGGCCATGGACGCCAGCAGGCGCAGGGGGCCATAGAGGGCTATGACATGGGTTCAAATACCATGGCAGAAAAACACACGAATCCATGGGTTGCATGAGCCTTATTGTGGATTTCTTGGGCCCTCGCCTGCAGGACGCTCCAGGAGGTCGCGGTACTCACGGGGCAGACTGTCGCGGATGACGGCCTCGACCGCCTCGGCACCCAGCTCCGTCGTCATCCACAGGGCACGCACGCCCAGGTGCAGGTGCGTGAGCCGCAGTTGCTCGATGGTTGCGTGGCGCACGAACTCGGACAGCGTCCGGAACCCCAGCTCCGGGTGGCCCGAGATCAGATCCACGACCGATTTCGCCAAGTCCGCAGGCAGCCCCGCCTGCCGGTAATTGCTTCCAGTTCCCACGGAACCCAGTTATGACACCCCAAGTTTAAGTGGAGGACCATGGGATATTTCGTGGACATAGCCGTGTTCCAGAGAAGTCGCAGTGAACCCACGCCACCCGGGACCTCGCACACCACACGTCGCGTAAACGCACGCCGGACGAGCCGACGCCGAAGCAAGGGGAAGTGGGGATGGCGCGACTTGAACGCGCGATCTACGGATTATGAGTCCGTCGCCCTAACCAACTAGGCCACATCCCCGGGGGGACCTCAGGGGTCGAATGAAGAAGTGGAGCGGGAGGGATTTGAACCCCCGGCCTCGTCCATGCCAAGGACGCGATCTTCCAACTGATCTACCGCCCCGTCGGGCGCCCCGGCCAGGCCGGTTTGCTGCGGGTGTCGCCCGGCACCCCGGGGACAAGGCGGCCCAGCCAAGTCCCCTATATGAGCGCTGCGGGATGGGCGTGCGCGCTTCCCGTCGAGACCGCCGCGGCACACTCAGGCAGGGCTCCGCATTGGCCGCCGCAGCGCCTCGTTCTCCTTCACGGCGGCACGGATTTGCTCCACGTTCTGCCGGATGACGTCCTTGACCATCTGGTCCATGCGGGGGTCGCGCAGCAGGTCGATGAGGAGGCGCTGCGTGACGCGGCTGCTGGTGGTCACCACGTCGTCGAAGAACGGCACGTGCCGGATGCGTCCCAACTGTTCGTCGGTCTTGACCTTCTCGACGATGATGTCCATCATGTCGTCGCCGTGCGCCTCCATGTGGGCGGCGAGGTTGCGGGTGTAGTCGCCCTTCTGGAGCACGTCGAGGGTCATGTCGAGCACGCGCACGGTGACGGCGTCGCCGATGATCTCCACGGTGGCGTGCTTGAACTTCGAGACGAGGCGCGCCGTGAACGCCTCCCCGAAGGCGCGGTCGGCGGCGCGGCCGAAGCGGCTGAGGATGACCGCGATGCGGATGATCCGAAACAGCCGGAAGCCGCGCACGGCGGGGTGGCTGACGGGGATCATCCCGAGCAGTTCGTACCAGAAGCGCAGCGGGAACGTCTTGGGGTTGTCGTCCTTGATCCACCGGATGGTGAACTCGACGGCGAAGATGCCCACGATGACCAGGTCGGCGAGGATGATCTGCCGCGTCTGCTCCGGCGTCGGGTTCCCCCACGTCTCGTAGACCAGCATCGCGACGGAGACGAGGGCGAGTACCAGCATGAGCCAGTCGACGGCGTTGACGCGACCCCGGGCCACGCGGGGAGGACGGCGACGACGGGGGAAAGACCCCTCGCACCGAAGTCGCGCCGCGTCGCACGGGGGCGACGGGGCAAGAGACGCGAGGTGGATTCCACCCGTTCGCCACGGAGTACGTATGGACTCGGCGCCGAGCAGGGACTGTGTTCGACGCAGACGCGATGCTCGGCATCAAGAAGCCCAACCCCAACGTCCAGAAGGAAGTCAAGGTCAAGCTGCCCATGCAGCAGATGCTGACCCTCCACTTCCTGAAGATGACCAGCAACCGCACATTCAGCGACATCGTCAGCGACGCGCTGGCGGACTATTTCGCGAGCCTGGACGCAGCGCCGGCACCCAACTGACCCGCCGACCCAGCCCGCCCACACGGCCTCCGCCCGGAAGCGGCACGCAGGCTCAGCCAGCCGTGCGACGCGGCAGGACGGACGCTGCACGTCGTGGCGCGGAATCCCCACAGCGGACGCGAAACCGCGCGGGGGCAAGGAAGAAGCGGGCAAGAGAAGCGTGAGACGGTCTCAGAACAGCAGGCCCAGCGAGGACAACTCGGCCGTGATCTTGTCCACGGCGTCCTCGGCGTCCTCCTTCTTGCGGGCGCCGGTGCACACCAGCTTGCCGCTGCCGAAGATCAGCACGACGACCTTGGGGTCGGTGAGGCGGTAGACGAGGCCGGGGAACTGCTCCGGCTCGTACTCGACGTTCTCCAGGCCCAGGCCGATGGCGATGGCGTTGAGGTTCAACTCGGCACCCAGGTCGCTGGTGGCGACGATGTTCTGGATGGTGATCTCGGGGTCGTCGATGGTGTCGAAGCCGTGGGCGCGCAGTTCGTTGCAGACGATGCCGACGGCGGTGTGGACTTCCTCGATGCTCTTGGCGCCGGTGCAGACGACCTTGCCGCTGCGGAAGATGAGGGCGGCGGTCTTGGGCTCGGCGACGCGGAAGACGAGGCCGGGGAACTGCTCCGGCTCGTACTCGGCGTTGCTGAAGGTGGCGCTGATGGCGTTGAGGTCCAGTTCCTCTCCGATGGAGGTGCTGGCAACG
>JANQNI010000369.1 GCA_028289805.1 Thermoplasmatota archaeon
CCGGTCCACGTCGCGGTCACCGTCGTTGGTGGCGTTGTCGTCGAAGAACTCGCCGCTGTAGTCGCCGAGGTCCTCCAGTCCGTCCACCTCGCCCGTGAAGCCGTCGCCGTAGAGGGGGTCGAGGAACCGCTCGGCGTCGGGGCCCGTGATGGACTCCTCGCCGTAGTAGTACCCGCCCAGCGGCAACTCGTCGTAGGTGACGCACTCCGCGTCCCCGCGGTCCAGGATGCTCTCGTTGAACACCAGCAGCGGCGTCCACGTGGTGGTGCCGATGGCGCCCGCCGGGGCCGGCCCGGTGCTGGAGCGGGCGGGGCCGATGCTGAACGACACGTCGAAGCCGGTGCCGTTGATGGGCTCGCCCTCGGCGTCGTGCAGGATCTTGCACACCGTGATGGAGCCGGGCTCCGGCTCCGGTTCGGGCGCGAGGCGGTTCAGGACGACCAGCGTGCGGTCGGGGCGGTCCTTGGTCAGGACGATGTGGCCGTCCCGGTCCACGTCGCGGTCGCCGTCGTTGCTGCCGTCGCCGTCGAAGAACTCGCCGCTGTAGTCGCCGAGGTCCTCGATGCCGTCGACCTCGCTGGTGAACCCGTCACCGTACAGCGGGTCGAGGAACAACTCGGCGTCGGGGCCCGTGATGGACTCCTCACCGTAGTAGTAGCCGCCCAGTTCCAGTCCGTCGTAGGTTTCGCACGCGGCGTCCTCGCGGTCCAGGATGCTCTCGTTGAACACCAGCGGCGTCATCCACGTGGTGGTGCCGATGGCGCCCGCCGGCGCCGGGCCGGTGGCGGAGGTGGCGGGACCGACGCGGAAGGTGACGTTGTAGTCGGTTCCGTCGATGGGTTCGCCCTCGGCGTCGTGGAGGATCTTGCACACCGTGATGGAGCCCAGGGGGGGCCCATCCTCACAGGCGCCCACGGTGTCGCCGTGCGCGAGGTGGGCGTCCAGGGCGTGCTCGTCGATTTCGAGGGTGTGGGGCTCCCCGGATGCAGGGTAGTGGCAGACCGTGACCTTGTGGTCTCCGTTTTCTTCCCACCCACACTCATCCTCATCATACCAATCATCTTCATAATCATCACAGTCGTCCCATTCATCTCCATTCTCGTAGTCTCCGCCCGTCTGCAGGGAGACGGCCTCCAGGCCCTCGTTGTAGAGGGAGACCGCGGCGGTGGCGTCGAACCCGGCGTCCGTCTCGACGGGGGTCGCGCCGGCGCCGGCGAAGGCGCTGGCGACGAAGGCGAAGCTCATCAGCAGGCCGACGACGGTCGTGGTCGGCTTGTGGTCCCGGTGCGTGACGGCGGGCGCGGCGCGGGCCCGCGGCTTGTTGCGCAGCCGTTCGCGCAGTTCGACCTGCTCTGCGGCGCGCTGCTCCGGCGGCAGGCCCGCCCACCAGTCGTACCACGGCCGCGCGGCGTCCCGTTCGTGGGCTGCGCGCGCCTCGGGCGTCGGGATGCTCGGCTTGCGATGCTTGCGGTGGTGGTCGGGTTCTCGGCCCCGCCAGCGGCGGTCGTGTCGGCCCATGAAGTTCGCCCGCTTGTTGCTCGGGCGACGTGGTATGAACGGGTGTTGACCGGGACCGAATTGCCACGCGGGCGACGGGTCCGCGCCCACGGGTGCGTGCCCCCGTTGGCCCGAAACCATCCCTTTCGACCCGGCACCGGAACGGCTCGGCGGCCGGGGTGCAGGTCGGCCAATCGGCCCAAAACCGTCCCATTCGGCCCTGCGCCGAAACGGCTCGCCGGCCGGGGGCCTGCGCGGTCGGCGCCCGGACGGGCGCGGCGCCCGACCGGACCGGGCGACGGGTCCGTCAGGAGGTTCGTCCCTACACTGCCCTGCGGCCGCCGAGCGAGGGCGGACGCACCCAGGGCGACCTGGACCGAACCATCAAGTCCGGGGTCCCGCTGCGCCGCGCATGGCCGAGGCCACCACCGCCACGCAGCCCGTCGTCCTCACGGCCGTCGAGGACGGCGTCGCCACACTCACCATCAACCGGCCGCAGGCCCTCAACGCCCTCAACTCGGAGGTGCTGGACGCCGTGCGCGCCGCCGTGGAGGGCCTCCCGGACGACGTGCGGGGCATCCTGCTGACGGGCGCGGGGGAGAAGGCGTTCGTGGCCGGCGCGGACATCGCCGAGATGGTGGACTACGGGCCGGAGGCCGCGGAGGCGTTCAGCCGCCGCGGGCAGGAGGCGTTCGCGGCCCTGGCGGACTTCGAGGGCCCCGTGGTGGCGGCCATCCACGGCTTCGCCCTCGGCGGCGGCCTGGAGTTGGCGCTGGCCTGCGACGTGCTCGTGGCCGGACCCAAGGCGAGGCTCGGCCTGCCCGAGACCACCCTCGCCGTAGTACCCGGCTTCGGCGGAACGCAGCGGCTGCCGCGCCGCGTCGGCCCCGGCGTCGCCAAGCGGTTGCTGTTCACGGGCGAGATGGTGGACGCGCAGGAGGCGCTTCGCGTCGGCCTGGTGGACCTGCTGGCCGACGACCCCCACGCCGCCGCCCGCGACGTGCTC
>JANQNI010000121.1 GCA_028289805.1 Thermoplasmatota archaeon
TGCCGGTCTCGTCGAAGTGGAGGTAGCTGGTGTCGACGGCGGGCTTCATGCGGTGTCCTCCGTGACGCTCTGGGCGAACGTGTACGTCTTCATGGTGTACTCCCCCTCGTTGGGCAGGGTGTAGACGACGAGGCCGTTGCCGCTGCCCACGTCGCGCTGGGCACTGGCCTTGATGGCCTTCGTGGCGGCCTCCTGGGCGGCCTTGAGGGTCTGGACCTTGCCCCAGTCCTGGGACTCCAGCACGCCGACGGCGGGGCCGGTGCCGCTGCCGGTGACGGTGAAGTCCTTCTTGGCGATCAGGGAGCCGTCGCCGCCCACGTCCCAGAGGTCCGTGCCCGCGCCGTCGCGGGTGGCGAGGATGAACTGGCCGTAGATGCCGCCGCTGCGCTGGATGCTGTGGGCGGCGAGCTTGGCCAGCTCGGCGGGCGACAGCGGCCAGCCGCGGCGGCCCTTGGTGTATTCGAGGTTGAGTCGGAGCATGTGCGCGAACGACTGCGCCTGGCTGACCGAGCCGGCGATCGTGATGGCGCTGTTGTCGTCGAGGGGCTCGATCTTCACGACGTCCTTGTCGGCCACGTAGTACCCCATGGTGGCGCGGCGGTCGGTCGCGAGGACGATGCCCTCGGGGGTCTTGATGCCCACCGTTGTCGTCATCGAAGCGCGACTATGTTGGCGCTCGTAAAAAGAGAGGATGTTGTGGGCGGCGTGTTGCGTGCCCCGGCTCGGGGCTACGACGCTGCGCGGGGCGGTCGGGGGTTGCGGCTCAGGTGCAGCAGCAGGTAGACGCTGCGCAGGACGTACTCCAGCACGACGACGACGGCGAAGTAGAGGGCAACGAGGTCGGCGTGGTCGAAGAAGTCGCCCAGTTGCCGCACGGACTCGGTGATGCTCTGGAACTCGGCCTGGACGAGGATGACGCCGAGCAGGCCGAGGGGGAGCATCTTGGCGACGTCGTGGCTGGTGGCCTCGCTGAAGTAGGCGGCGATGCGGACGGCGGCGACGACGGCGAAGCTGAGGGTGATGACCTGCTGGGGGGTCTGCTGGTCGCCGCCCAGAAACAGCAGGCTGAGGCTCAGCAGCAGGAAGAAGAGGAAGCTGACGAGGGGGAACAGCATCAGGTACAGGAAACCGCGGGCGGGGCCGCCGACGCGGACGCGCCCGTCGACGGTCTTGCCGGCGAACATGACGCGCTTGCTGATGTGCTGGTAGAACAGGTTGACGATGAGTGCGTAGGCGAGGATGCCTCCGGCGTACACGCCGAGGCTCTCGACGGCGTCGCCGTTGCGCTCCCAGAACGTGGTGGCCTGTCCGATGGCGTCCTGTTGCAACGGCAGCATCGCGAACGAGGATGGGTGAGAGGGGGAAGAAGGTTCTGCGATGGGCCTGGAGCCGTCGCCCTCACCGGAGGGTGATGGCCTGGTTGAGGACCATGACGTCGGCGGGGGCACCGCTCCACTGCGCGTTGGGGCTGGCGAATCGGGCATCGCCCCCGACGAGGGTGATGGAGTCTCCGGCGCGCAGCCCGAGCTCCCGGTAGGCCATGGTGAAGCCGACGGTGGACGCGCTCCGGTCGAGGTGGTGTGTGGCCTGCACGGGGGTCCCGAGGGGGGCGGTTGCGGGGGAGGTCTCGGCGTCGAAGCGGTCCGGGTGGATGCGGGTTTCGTCGTAGGCCCACCGGCTGGCTGCGAGGAGGCGGCAGTCGAGGCTGGGGCCGTTGTGGGCGTTCCGCACGTCGCAGGTCCACGTGGACTCGCCTCCGGCGGTGCGGAATTGCCAGGTGTACCGGACGGTGTCGTCTCCGTACTGTGCGGCGTCGAGGTGGAGGTCGAAGCGGAAGAGGCCGCCTCCGGAGTCGGCGCTGACGCCGACGATGCCGACGGGCCCCGTCGCGGGGTCTTCGTCGTCGAAGAAGTCGGGGTCCTTGGCGTGGATGCCGGGGGCGAGCAAGAGCAGACAGATTGCAAGGATTGGGGTTGCCTTGTACATGAACGAAATGAAGTTGGCACTCCAATCAAACATAAGTGCATTGGACAATGCGCTGTATGGATCGATGAAATGGCATGTCACGTTCTCGAACTGTTCGACAATCAGAACAGTCAAAACAACGTGGTTTGCCCTGCCCGTCCTCCCCACGACGGAGCCGGGTCGGCCGGGGCGTCCCCCTCGGCAGCGGGGCCCGCGTCGACCACGGGGGCGGCGGGCCGCACGCCCAACTGGTCGGCCACGATGGCGTCCACCCGCGCCAGGAACGCTGCCTCGGCGTCGCGGGGGATGGTGGCACCGGCGGCGCCCTTGTGTCCCCCGCCCTGACCCCCGACGGCGGCGGCGCCCTCCCGCATGGCGGTGGCCAGGTCGACGCGACCCTGCAACTCGCTGGGCGCGCGGCTGCTGACCTTGGTGCGGCCGTCGTCCGTGTACGCCAGGCCCAGCAGGGGGCGGTCGCGGCGCAGGCCCAGGCCGTCGAGGGCCATGCCGCAGACGATGCCGACGACGGTGTCGCGCACGCGGTCGCCGACGTGGCACCACTGGATGGCGGCCTCCTCGGTCACGCCGGCGTCCACGAACGCGCTGACGCTGCTGGCGAGGTGGCGGCGGTGGCCCGCGCGCAGCTCCAGCGCCTTCTCGTAGGCCTCGCCCCGGTCGCCGGCGGCCACGCGCAGCCCCACTTCGGGCTCGCCGTAGCGGGCGGTGCTGTTGAGCAGGGTGCCGAACTCGCGCAGTTCCCGCACGGGCGTCCCCGGCGCCTCCGCCGCGATGCGCACCACGGGGCGCCAGAGTCCGTCCACGTCGGCGGGCTCGGCGCCGCAATCCAGCCACCGCTCCACGATGGCCGAGCGCACCCGGCGGCGCTCGTCGGGGGTGAGGCCGCTCCAGGTGCGCTCCCCGTCGTCGGAGAGCGGCACGTCCAGGTCCCGCAGCAGCGCCTCCGCCTGCCGGCGGTCGCCGGTGACGGTGGGGACCGTGGGTTCGCTGGCGTAGCCGAGGAACTTCGTCAGGGGCCGCGTCTCGGGGCCGAACCAGCCCAGGTCCGCCTCCACCTCCAGCAATCCCGCCGCGACGCCCGCCTCCAGCAGGGCGGCGTTGGTGCCCGTGAAGCCGCCGTCTGCGCCGGGTGCCCGGTCCTGGAGGTCGGCGGCGGCGCCCACGAGGGCCGTGGGCAGCAGGTCCAGGTTGTCGGCGTCGAGGGCGTGGGCGACCAGGAACGCGCAGCCCGCCCCCGACACTTCGCTGCCCGAGTGGTCGTCCAGCAGGGGGTTGACGTGGGGGAAGTCCTCCTCCGTGCCGTCCCGGACCAGTTCGTGGTGGTCGCACACCAGGCGCGGCACGTCCTGGAAGTGCATGTACGCCGTGGAGCCGAAGTCGCAGAACCAGAGCGCCTCGTGTCCCCCCTTGTGCAGGGCGTCCAGGTGGACGGTGTCGAGGCTCTTGGCGGCGACGCTGTCGTGGGGCAGCCCCGCCCGCTCCAGGGCGCGCAGGGCGACGGCGCCCGCGGTCACCCCGTCGGCGTCGATGTGGTGGACCACCGTCACGCGCTGGCCGGCCTCGGCGCGCTCTTGCAGCCAGTCGGCGGCGCGGCGGGCCCGCTCCAGGAGGGGTGCCGGGACGCCGGGGAAGTCCACGGGGGGCGCAGGGAGGGGGAGGACGAAAAGGGTCCGGCTGGGTCGGTGGAGCTACCGCCCTGGACGGCGCCGGTGGTTCAGGCGAAGACGGGCGTCGTCACCACGGGCAACGTCACCTCCAGCTCGTCCAGCACGACGCCGCCGGGGACGCGCTCGGCGTTGCCGAAGAACATGGGCTCGACGCTGCTGGCCACCAGGTACACGGTGTCGCCGGCGGCCAGCCGGGTCCCGATGCCGCCCAGTTCGATGTCGAAGGCGACGGCGCCCGCGTTGGGGCCCGCGACGCGCAGGGGGCGCACCTGGTCGTGGACGATGTGCTCCAGCAGGCCGTCGGCGGTGACCTTCTGGAGGCTGAAGTAGACGATGGCGTCGACGCCGGGGCTGGTGATGCTGCCCGAGAGGCGGGGGACGCCCGCCAGGACCGTCTCGCCGTCGGCCACGAGGGCCTCCATCGGCACGGCGGTGCCGGCGCCGCCGCCCTGCGCGATGGGCCACGGGCCGCCCAGGGCCACAGTGCGGAACTCGGTGCCGGGCAGGGGCCACGCGTCGCCCACGACGGCGGTGTCGTCCTCCAGCGCGATGCAGTAGCGGGGGCCCAGGTCCACGTCGAGGCCCAACAGGTGCTTCTGGTGCCAGGCGATGTCGAGGTCCTCCTGTTCCCCGCAGGGCCGGCCGCCGGGGACGCCCTGGAGGCCCGCGGGTACGGGGGACTGGCCGGGGGCGAGGCTCTCCGTGTTCAGCACGTGGCCGCCGTTGTGGCTGTACAGGAACACGTCCGCGCCGTTGGCGGCGATGGCGTCGTGGTTCCAGACGGCGTGGTTGAGGGGGAACAGCGTGTCGGGCATGCCCTGCACCAGCAGCGTCGGGACGGTGATGGCGCCGGGGTAGGACTGGGGGCTGGCCGCGTTGAAGCCCGTCACCAAATCCGGCACGAGCCCGAACTGGCCCGCAGGCAACTCGTTCGAGGCGGTCGCCCACGCGAAGCCCTGGTGGAACTCGTCGCTGAAGCGCACCGACTGCTGGGCGTTGCCGGCGCCGTAGAACACGTCCACCCAGCCGCTCTTGATGGCGCCGTTGGGGGCCAGGGCGGTGGTGATGTTGTGCCACGTGATCTCGGGCGCCAGGGCGTCGATGCGGTCGTCGAAGACGGCGGTCATGAGCTGGTAGGCGCCGCCGTAGGAGTGGCCGATGGCGCCCAGCACGGGGTCCCGCGTCGCCTCGTCTTCCATCAGCACCCAGTCCCAGGAGGCGACCTCGTCGATGAGGGCGACGACGTCGCGCACCTCCCAGTCGGGGTGCATGAACTTCACGTCCGAGTCGTCCATGGCGTCGCCGTGGCCGCGCTGGTCGAAGCTGACCACGCCGAAGCCGGCCGCGACGTACGGGTGGGCCGCGTCCTCGGCCGTCCAGCGGGTGCCCGTGAAGCCGTGGCTCTGGAGCAGGACGGGGAACCGGGTCTCGGCGTTGGCGATGGCGGGCTTGTAGACGGTGACGGGGATGCGGTGGTCGTCGAAGGAGGGCAGCTCCAGGTCCACCAGCACGGCCGCGCCGTCGTTGGGGTACCACGGGAGGGCCGCCGGGGCGGGCGCGGGTTCGGTGACGTTGACGACCACGGACGTGGCGTTGTGGTCCGCGTCGAGGCCGTCCATGGAATCCACGCGGGGTTCTTGCTGCTCCTGGGTGCCCCCGAGGCAACCGGAGAGCACCACCGTCGCCACGCACAGGGCGGCCGCCACGGCCCGCATCGACACCATAGATGCTCGATTCTCTATGGGACTCTTAACCGTTGGTGGCGACCGCTTGCCCCAGCCTCCGTCGCCCCGCGGTCGCCCTCCCCTTATCAACCGCCGCCGCCTCGGCGCCCAACGCCATGGCCGTGGACCCCGAACTGGCCAAGATGTTCGACCTCGCGTTCTTCCGCGACAACGGGTGGATGCGCAAGACATGCCCCACCTGCCAGGACGCCTTCTGGACCCTGGAGCCCCAGCGGAGCCTGTGCGGCGACTCCACGTGCGAGGAGTACCAGTTCCTGGGCGACCCCCTGACGGACGACCCGATGGGCCTGGCCGAGATGCGCGAGGCGTTCCTGGCGTACTGGGAGGGCCACGGCCACGCCCGCGTGCCGCGCAACCCCGTCGTGGCGCGCTGGCGCGACGACCTGTACCTGAACATCGCGTCCATCGCCAACTACCAGCCGCACACGACCTCCGGCGAGGTGCCGCCGCCGGCCAACCCCCTCGTCGTCTCCCAGCCCTGCATCCGCCTCAACGACCTCTCCAACATCGGCCGCAGCGGGCGCCACTTCAGCTGCTTCGAGATGATGGGCCACCACGCCTTCAACCGCAGCGACTGGGGCGAGCACTACTGGACCGAGGAGTGCGTCGGCAAGGGCCACGCCTTCCTCACCGACGCCCTGGGCCTCGACGGCACGCGCATCACGTACAAGGAGAGCCTGTGGAGCGGCGGCGGCAACGCCGGCCCCTGCTTCGAGGTGTTCGCCGGCGGCCTGGAGGTCGCCACCCTCGTCTTCATGTGCCTGGAGCAGGACGACGACGGTCCCTTCGACGTCAAGGGCGAGACGTACGCGATGATGGACCTGCGCATCATCGACACCGGCTGGGGGCTGGAGCGCCTCGCCTGGGCCAGCACCGGCACCCCCACCGCCTACGACACGGTCTTCCCCGACGCCATCGAGCACGTCAAGGCCCTCGCCACCGTCCCCATCGCCGACGACGAGCGGGGCCGCCGGCTCGTGGAGATGCACGCCCGCGTCCAGGGCGTCCTGAACCTCGACATCGGCACCAGCCTCGACGGCCTGCGCCAGGAGGTCATCGCCCGCCTGAAGGAGCACGGCCTCGACACCGACGCCGACGAACTGGAGCGCGTCATGGGCCCCATCGAGGCGATGTACGGCCTCTGCGACCACCTGCGCTGCCTCAGCTTCATGGTCGGCGACGGCGTCGTGCCGGGCAACGTCAAGTCCGGCTACCTGATGCGCCTCGTCTTCCGCCGCGCCTTCCGCTACCTGGACCGGTTGGGCATCCAGACGCCCCTGTCCGACCTGCTCGCGTGGAACCTGGAGCGGATGCTCGACCAGTTCCCCGAGTTCGAGGACGCGATCCCCCGCGCCCGCGAGATGGCCGACCTGGAGTTCGAGCGCTACAACGAGAGCCGCGAGCGCGGCCTGCGCCTCGTCGAGCGGACCCTGAAGAAGAAGCCCGAACTGTCCGTGGACGACCTCGTGGAGTTCTACGACACCCACGGCCTCGGCCCCAACACCGTCGCCGAGGCCGCCGCCAAGGTGGGTGTTCGGGTCGAGGTCCCCGACACCTTCGACGCGCTGATCGCCGAGCGGCACTCGTCGGAGAAGAAGACCAAGGCGAAGGCGCTCGTCCCCGAGGGCGTCCCCGCCACCCGGCGCATCTTCTACGAGGAAGAGGGGCAGTGGCAGCAGGAGTTCGAGGCGGAGGTGACGTGGGTTGGCAGCGGGACCTCGCCCGCGGGCTCCCCTGAGACGCTCGTCGTGTTGGACCAGACCTGCTTCTTCCACGACACCGGCGGCCAGCCCGGCGACCGCGGGGTGCTGACCCTCGCGGACGGTGCCCGACTGCGCGTCACGAACACCACCAAGGACGGCGACCAGGTCGTGCACCATTGCCGACTGCTGGAGCCGGCCGACGACGTGGCCGCCGTGGATTCGGTGGCGAGCATCCATGCAGGCACCAAGGTCCACGGCACCATCGACTGGTCCCTCCGCATGGACCACACCCGCAGCCACACCGCCACCCACGTCATGAACCAGACCGTCCGCCGCGTCCTCGGCGCCCACTCCTGGCAGGCGGGCACCCAGAAGTACGCCGACTGCGCCCGCGTGGACATGACGCACTACCGACGCCCGACGCGCGAGGAACTGCACGACATCGAACGGTTGGCCAACGAGGTCGTCATGCAGGGCCGCCTCGTGACACGGGAGTGGTGGAAGCGCCACGAGGCGGAGGCCCGGTGGGGCATGCAGCTCCTCCAGGGCGGCATCCCGAAGGGGACGGACGTGCGCGTGGTGCGCATCGGCGCGGCCCCCGACGGCTCCGACCCCGAGGACTACGACGTGGAGTACTGCGGCGGCACCCACTGCGCCACCACGTCCCAGGTCGGCCCCATCAAGATGTTCCGCACGGAGCGCATCCAGGACGGCGTCGAGCGGTTCGAGTACAGCGCGGGCCCGCACGGCGTCGCGCGCTGGCAGACCCAGGACGACCTGGTGCGGGACGCCGCGCAGGAACTGCGCGTCGCCCCCGCCGAGGTGCCCGCCGCCGCCAAGCGGTTCTACGCGGAGTGGAAGGAGCGCGGCAAGCTGCTGGAGGAGGTCCAGAAGCAACTGGCCGACCTGAAGGCCGCCGCGGCGGCCGGCGACGCGGAGGAGGTGGGCGGCGTGCGCATCATCGTCGACGGCGGCCTCGACCCCGGCGCCATGCAGAAGACCGCCGCCAACCTCGTGGCCGAACCCAAGACCGTCGTGCTGCTCGCGGCCCCCG
>JANQNI010000096.1 GCA_028289805.1 Thermoplasmatota archaeon
GCCGTGCCCGTCCTGCGCGCCGACGGCCGCCGCCTGCCGTTTCCCGACGGCCACTTCGACGCCGCCGTGTGCAACCTCGTCCTGCTCTGGTCGCCCGACCCGGCCCGCGTCGTGGCCGAGATGGCCCGCGTGGTGCGCCCCGGCGGCGTCGTGCTGTGCGCCATGGAGCCCGACTACGGCGGCAAGGTCCACTGGCCCGAGAACCCCCTCATCGACCTGGTCTTCCGCGGCGACGGCATCCGCAGGCGCGGCGGCGACCCCCACGCGGGCCGCAAGCTGCGCGACCACATGGCGCGCGCCGGACTGCAGGCGGAGGTGGGCATCGGCAACCTGGAGGTGCTGTCGCCCGCCGAGGACCTGGACCTGTGGCGGCGGCAGCGCGGGCACTACCGGCGGCTGCTGGAGGAGGCCGGCTTCGGGCCCGGCGCCGTGGACGACTGGGAGCGCGAGTACGTGCAGGCCCTGGGCGACGGCGTGCAGCTCAGTTGGTTCCCGATCTTCCACGCCCTCGGCCGCAAGCCGGCCCCCGGCGACGCCGCCCGGCCGTGAGCCCGGTCACCACAGGTCGGACTTGGTGACGACGCCGACCATGCGCCCCTCGTGGACCACCAGCACCGCCTCCGCGCGGCGCAGCAGCTCCACCAGCGCCGGACGCGGCGTCTCGGGATCCACCGTGGGGAAGCTGTCGCCCATCACCATGCGCACCGGCTGCCGCTTCAGCGCGGCCAGGTCGGCGCCCTCCTCGATGCGCTCCAGGAGGGCGGACTCGGACAGGCTGCCGACGGGGACGCCCCGGTCCAGCACGGGCAGTTGGCTGAAGCCGCGCTCCTTCATGCGCGCCAGCGCCTCCCCCAGGTCCTCGTCCGGCTCGGCCCAGACGGGGTTGCGCTGCATCAGCCGCCCCGCCTGCTCCTCCTCGGCCGCACCCACCCGCTCCAGCGCCTCCACGATGCGGCGCACCGTCTCGTAGCTCGGGTTGACGCGGCCCCGCTCCAGCTTCGCCACCAGGCTCTGGCTCGTGCCCGCCGCCCGCGCCAGCTCCGCCTGGGACAGGTCCAGCAGGACGCGCTTGCGGCGGATGTTGCGCACGACCACGTCGAGGGGGAGCACGGACGCACTACCGACCGGTCGCGTATATTCGTTTGGGAATATTCTGGGCAGTGGACAATATTGGCGATGCGCACGGAGTACCGGCGTGGACTTCCGCAGCGGCACCCCCCTGCTCTTCGAGGCGCTCCCCCCCGCCGCCGACGCCCCCGACGAGGTGGTCCGAAACGCCGCCGACCGCCTCGCCCCCCTGCACGGCCTCGCCACCGCCGTCAACGTCCCCGAGGTCCTCGGCAGCGTCTACCACCCCATGGAGGCCCGCGACTTCGCCCTCCAGCTGCAACGCACCGTCGGCGTCCCCGCCGTCGTCAACCGCGTCACCGTCCACCACGACGCCCCAGCCCTCCAGGCGTGGCTGCGGGAGACCTGGCGCCTCGGCGTCGACCGCGTCGTCTTCGTCGGCGGCGACCGCCACACCGAATCCTACCCCGGCCTCGGCGTCGGCGACGCCCTGCGCCTCGCGGCGGGCGACCCCCACGCCCCCGACGCCGTGCCGGGCGCCCTCGGCGCCATCACCATCCCCACCCGCCGCCGGCCCACGTTCGACGAACCCGAGCGCATCCTGCGCAAGCAGGCCGCCGGCGCCCAGTACGCCCTGAGCCAGATCCTCCTGGAGCCCGACCACGCGCGGAGCCTCCACCACGACCTCGCCCGCGCCAGCCACCGGGCGGGCGTCGAACCCCTGCCCATCGTGTGGAGCCTCGCCCCCGTGGCGCGCCGCAAGGACCTGCGGTTCCTGGAGTGGCTCGGCGTCCACGTCCCCAAGGACGTGCGGGCGCACCTGCGCGACGCCCCCGACGAGCAGGCGCGCATCCGGCGCAGCCACGCCGTCAACGAGGCCGTCCTCCGGGACCTGCTGGCGCACGCCGAGGAGGGCGGCTCGCCCGTCGGCGTGTGCGTGGAGCACGTCATGCAGAACAACGTCGACGCCGCGCTCGCACTGCTGGAGCGGGCGCGGGACGTGGTGCGAGAGTTCCGCGGCGTGGCCGTGGTGGCCTAGCAAGGGAGGAGGGGAGAAGGAGCCAGGCGGATCGGACGCGCCTAGATGACGCGGCCCATCTCGAGCAGCTCGGCGCCCTGGACGCCCTCGACGCCGAGGACGATCTCCTCGATCTTGTCGTTGTTGCCCTCCTCGTCCTCGACGACGATGGTGGTCTCCAGCGCCTTCATGCCGAAGGCGAACGGGACGGCGACGCAGCCCTTCAGCGTGGCGAAACTGGGCATGGCGGCGTCGAGGGCCTTCTGGAGGTTGTCGAGGTCCACCTCGGGACTCTCGGGCATGACGCGGTACTTGATGAGGACTTCACCCATGGGACGCGGCGAGTCGCGGCGGCGTTTTCAGGTTGTGGGTGGCCGTCGTGCGCCGCCACGCCCGACGGCGCCACGGTAACCTTCCACCCCGGCGCTTCGCGGGCGCCCCGCCGCCGACGGGAAGAACCTTCAAACGCGCGACGCCGTGGGCAGGGCCCATGAAGAGCCTGCGCGCGACCGCGTGGACCGCCCTGCTGCTGGCGGTGGCGTTCTCCGGTTGCATCTCCAGCGACGAACCGCCCGCCGAAGAACCCGTCCTGCCGCCGGCGCCCGGCGTCGGCACCGACTGGGCCCGGCAGGCCGTCTTCGGCCCCGACTTCCTCGACTTCGGCGTCGGCGACCCCGTCGCGCACGACCACAGCGACCGCAGCCTGCACCGGTTCCAGACCGACAACTTCCGTCTCGTGGGCTGGGACCCCCTGACGACGCAGCGCCACGGCGCCAGCGCCGGCGGGTACTACTGCGGCGAGGTCAGCTCGGAGGGCGACCGCCGCCTCGCCGTCGTCAACTCCTTCACGAGCACCGTCGCCATGGTCGTCATGGACGTCACCGACCCCGCCGCCCCGGAGTTCCTCGGGGAGCTGGTGCTGGAGAACACCCAGGTCTACGACTCCGCCATCACCGCCGACGGCAGCTTCGCCGTCCTGGCCACCAGCCCCCTGGCCACCATCACGCACGAGGACCAGCAGACGCCGCCCGGCCTCGACCTGGACGTGCCGGAGGTCCACGCCGTGCGCGCCTCCTGGACCGACGCCTGCGGGCAAACGTTCCAGGGCCCCCTCGACGTGGTGCCCTTCGACAGCGGCGTGGCCCTCGTGGACCTGCGCGACCCCACCGTGCCCGCCGTCGCCGACTTCGTCCCCCAGCCGGCCCTCGGACCCCACTCCGTCTCCGCCACGCGCATCGACGGCACCGACTACGTCCTGGCCAGCACCACGAACCTCGTCTACTCGGGCTCCTTCTTCTCGTTCTTCACGGTCGACGTGCTGCCCGGCGACGTCGCCAAGCTCACCCCCTACGGCGAGGTCAGCGCCCACTACGCCTGCGAGGACTGCGAGACCCCCGACGACCCGCTGGACGTGCTGAACCTCCTCAACGGCCACGTCGACGGCACCCTCTACAAGCACCCCGTCACCGGCGAGGTCATCGCCCACCTGGCCAACTGGGACGCCGGCCTGCTCACGGTGCGCCTCGACGGCCCCGGCCAAATCACCCAGCTCGGCACCTGGGGCGCCTTCGACCCCAGCCGCGGCACCTCCGCCACCGGCGCCATCCACTCCGCGTACCCCCTGCCGGAGGCCCGCGACGGCCGCCACTACACCATCACCGGCCAGGAGGTCGGCGGCAGCATCAACACCACCACGGACAAGCGCCCCACGGGGCAGATGGTCCTGCTGGACACCACCGACCCCGCCGCCCCCGAACCGGTGGCGCGCTGGACGATCCCGGTGGACTTCGTCTGGAGCGGCGACCTGCACTTCAGCACCCACTACGCCACCATGCAGGGCGACACCCTCTTCGTCGCCACCTACCACGGCGGCCTCTGGGCCGCCGACGCCAGCCCCGAGCACTGGCCCGACCTGCCGACCACCGGCGTCTTCCTGCCCAGCAACGACCCGCCCGGCGGCGCCGTCACCGACACCGCCTACGCCCCCTACGTCCTCGAGGTGCTGGACCTGGACGGGGAGCACCTGCTGGTCTACGACGGCACCAGCGGCGCCTACACCGTGGCCTTCGACGAGGACATGGAGATCCAGGCGGCGCCAGCGCTGGAGCAGACGTTCATCGGCTGAACCCCAGCCCGCCCCGCAACCGGGGCGCCAGCGCGGCCGGCGGCGCCAAGGCCCCGCCCGTTCACGCGCCGGACGGGCCCCGACCCCACCGGGCGCAGCCGCTGGAACAGGCCACGGGGCACGGCGCCCCGGCACGCAGGGGCCGCAGGCTGCGCGTCGGCAGCAGGCTCGCCACGAACGTCGCCGCGAGGGTCAGCAACGCAACCAGACCGGCGTCCATGCACGAGGCAGCGGGCGGCAGAGTGAAACCGCGACGGGGGGCGACTCTTGCTTCTCCGGATGCGCACCCTTGAAGCCCCGGCGCGCGCTTCGCCCCCCGTGGCCGACGACCTCCTCACGGAACTGCGCCGCCAGGGCAAGTCCATCCTGGACGACGCCCGCGCGACCCTGCGGGAGTGGACGGACGGCGAGGCCGAGGAACTGCTGCGGTTGGGCCAGGAGCGGCTGCGGGACGTGGCCGACGAAGTGCAGTTCCGCGTCGACCAGACCGTCGGCCGGGCGCTGGCGGAACACCCCGACCTGTACGCGGAGCTGCGGCGCGGCGCGCGGCGGTTGCAGCGGACGTGGGAGAAGGTAGCGCAGGACCTGGGACTGCGGTGAAGCTACCCGTCCACCGCGTACGCGCCGTCCTCCAGGAACCGGTAGTCCTCCGGGGGCACGACGTTGTAGAAGACGTTCGTGTAGATGGTGAAGGACTGGTCGATGGCGGCGCCGGCGCCGGCGAGGCAGCTGAAGCTGACGACGCCGGGGATGTCGTCGGGGCAGATGCCTGAGTTGGTGCCCTCGATGCCGTCGGTGAAGACGCGCCAGGAGAACTCCTTGCCGGGGGTGTACATGGGGCTCTCTCCGGTCTCGGTCTCGTTGCCGTAGATGAGCGTCTCCTGGTCGAGTTGCAGGGTCAGGGGGGAGGCCCCGACGATGCGGACGGGGTCGAAGTCGCCGCCGTCCCAGACGCTGAAGGAGAGGGCGTCGCCGGCGGACTGGGTGCTCTCCCAGGTCAACTCGCCCTGAATCCAGTCGGGGTAGCCGTCGACGGGGAAGACGACGCTGTTGACGTCCGCCCCGGTGACGTCCTGCGTGCGCTGGCACAGGGGAAAGGCCCCGGCGAAGAAGGAGACGTTGCAGACCATGTGCCCCTCGAACTGGAGCGCCTGCACGAACGGCGCCGTGGCGGCGTCACGCTCCAGTTGCACCTTGGTGACGGGCGGAGCGACCTCGTCGGCGACGACGGTGGCACTGGCCTGGACGGTGGCGAAGCCGGGCGCGCTGACGACGAGGAAGTAGGTGCCGGGCTCCAGGTCGAGGAAGACGAAGCCGCCGTTCTCGTCGGTGGTGGTTTCGAGGTCCAGGCTGTCGATGCGGACGACGGCGCCGACGACGGGGGTGATGCTGGTGTCCAGCACGACGCCGCGAATCCCGCCCTTGCCCTCCGCCGGCGGAGGCGTGGGCGGGACGTACCCCCCGTCTTGCGGAGATTCGGGGCCGTCCCCGTCGGCACATCCGGCGAGGGCGACGGAGGCGAGGGCGAGGAGAACCACGGGGGCGAGGGCAGGGCGCATGCACCCACCGCAGTCTGGGGGTGTTTCTTCGTTTCGGTCGCGTTGGAGAAACCTGTAGCCCGCCGCGAACCCCTCCGGACCCCAGCCGACGGGGCCGTTGCATGCAACGGTGCGGACTTGCTCGACGCGGGGCAGGAACGTGGGCCCGGCGAGGCCGACCCGGCTGAGGAACCGGCCGCCCTCCCGAATCGTTGGAGGCGCAACCAGCCCAGGCCGGAACGGGGCGCCAAGAACCAGCGTGCCCCCGAAGCGGGGGAGGAGACGAAGGGGGAGGGGTTCAGGAAGGCACGCCGTGCGCTCCGTCGCTCGTGAACCTCCACCCCTCGTCGGGCAGGAGGTTGTAGAAGTTGTGGACGAACACCTCCGTCTCCTGCTCCAAGGTCAGGCCGCATCCGAAGGGGGCGACGTTGGGGACGCCGGAGGGCGGGGACGGGGAGCGGCAGAGTTCGTGGGGGCCGCCGAAGAAGCGGAAGTTGAGCCCGGAGTCCATGATCACCGCCGCGTTTGCCTGCGCGGCCGTCTCGTTGAGGTAGGCGAGGGCGGGGCTGCCTTCGGTCTCGCGGTATCCGAGGTGGCTGTTGCTTCCCTGCGCGGTGATTTCCCAGATGAAGGCGCCGGCGGCGGGCTGGGTGGCCTCCCACACCAGTTCGCCCTGAATCCACTGGGGCACGCTCAGGTAGTCGACGCTGAAGATGCTCTGGTCGCCGATGGCGGACGCGACGGCGGAGTTCGTGGTGCAACCGACGCTGGTGGCGAAGATGGCGGCGCCGCAGGAGAGGCGTCCGGTGAAGAACAGGCCCTCGATGAAGGGGGCCGTGCCCGGCTCGTGCTCCATGAGGAGCTTCAGCACGGGGGGCTCGGAGACGCCGGCGATGACCTCCGTACTGCTCTGGACGGTGGTGAAGCCGGGCTTCTCGGCGTGCAGGAAGTAGGTGCCGGGCTCCAGGTCGCTGAACCCGAAGGCGCCGTTGTCGTTGGTCGTGGTGGAGAGGCCCAGGCTCTCGATGGCCACGGTGGCGCCGACGACGGGCGTGATGGCGGCGTCGATGACGACGCCCCGGACGACCCCCGTTTCGTCGGTCGCCTGGAGATCCAGGTCATCCAGCACGGGGTCCCCCTCCGGGACGGGCTGGGAGTCGTCCGCGCAGCCAGAGAGGGCCACGGCGACGATCAAGAAGGCGACGGGCACCGACAGAACACGCATGCCGGGGGAGCCGGCTCGGGGGTTGAAAAGGGTTGTTGGCACATGGTCGAAGCGGCGCCGCGCGGGGCCCCCTACTCTGGCAACGGGGGCAGACCGTCCTCCACGAACGTCCACCCCTCGTCGGGAGTGAAGCCGTAGAAGACGGTGGTGAACTGGGTGAAGCGTTGGTCGAAGGTGATCCCGAGGGCCTCCTGGCTTCCCTCGGCGGAGGCGCTGAAGACGCGCACGATGAGGGGCGCCGTGTCGCCGAAGCCCGCCTCGGCGATGGTCGTCTCGTTGCTGGCGAGGGTGAGGGGGCTGGGACCGGTGGCGCGGGCGTCGCAGAAGAAGGGCGCGTTGGATTCGCACTCCCAGGAGTGGAGCAGTTGCAGGCTGTCGCCCAGGGGCTGGGTGCTCTCCCAGACCATCTCGGTCTGGACCCAGTCCGGCACACGGTCGAGTTCGTAATCGATGCGGGCCTCCTGGAGGCTCTGGCCGGTGGAGTCGAAGACGCTGCAGACGTTGTTGCCGTAGCTGACGAGGCCGGGCGCGGTGACGCGCGCGCTGCACTGCAGGAAGCCCTCGAAGGTGAAGGTCTGGAAGGAGGGCCGTGTGGTGGGGTCCGGCTCCAGGAGGACCTTGAGGACGGGGGGCCGGTCGACGCCGGCCTCGACGTTGACGTTGGCCTGGGTGGTGGTGAAGCCGGGCTTGCTGATCTGGAGGAAATACGAGCCGGGCGCCAGGTCCTGGAAGCCGAACTCGCCGTCCGGGTCGGTCGTGGTGGACGCGCCGTCCTGGATGCGGACCTCGGCGTTGGGGACAGGGACGATGGCGGGGTCGATGACGACGCCACGGATGACGCCGGTGGACTCGGTGGCCTCCAGTTCCTGCCCGAAGTCGTCCGCAGGCTCCGGCTCGGGGGGGTCCCCCGCGCAGCCAGCCAGCGCGGCGGCGAGGAGTGCAAGCGCCAGCAGCGGGACCCGGACCGTTCCGGCCATGTCCGTCCCTGGGCTGTCGGGGGCATAGACCCTGCGCGCGCGGGGAAGCGCCCCCGACGTAGGGGTTTTTATCCGAGGCGACGGCGGGCGACGGCGAGGGCTCCGAGTCCGGCCACGAGCGCGGCCAGGGGGACGCCCGGGGACTCGCGCTGCGTGCTCTGGGGCGTGGCGCACTCCTCGACGCCGTCGGCGCCCTGGACGCACGTGGTCTTGGCGTCGTCGCCGATGCGGAAGTGCGCGACGGCGACGGTCTCACTGGACTCCTGGTCGTTCTGGACGCGCAGGGTGACGGTGTAGTCGCCGGCGGGGGCGCCCTCGGCCTTGTAGGGCCAGACGTAGGAGGCGCTGAGGGCCTCCGTGTGGTGGTCGTGGCCGTTGACGATGTCGCCGCCGGTGGGGCTGCCGAAGTAGACCAGGTCGAGGGCGCGGGGAACGGTGGGGCCCTCGACGGCGACGGTGTAGCCGCCGACCTCGTGCTCGGCGTCGCCGCGCACGTCGTAGTTGCCCCAGGGGCTGTTGGCGCTGGTGTGGATGACCAGGTCGTCGCCGATGAACTGCGGGTGCAGGGCCTCGATGCGGATGGGTTCCAGGACGGTCCAGGTGAAGTGGGGGCGGTGGCCGGGGCTGCTGTGCAGGCGGACGGTGTTGGGCATGAACGACTGCTGGGCGGCGGGGTCATCGCAGGTACCGTTGGCGACGAACAGGTCGACGCGGAGGTTGTAGGACTCGGCTGCCGTGATCTGGGGGCTGCGGCCGGGGTCCTCGAAGGGAAGCTCCAGGTGGAACGCGTAGACGTGCTTGGTGGTGCCGTCCTGGGCGACGGGCGTGTACGTGACCTGCGCGTGGTCGGGGGTGGCGGGACCGGCCAGCAGCGCGGGTTCGGTCTGGGCCTGGGCGATGACGCGGCCGGTGTTCATGCTGGCGTGGTCGACGCTGATTTCGTCCCCCTCGCGCAGGGTGGCGCGCAGGACGACGTTGGGCACGGCGGCGGGGACCTGGTTGACGTCGGTGCCGTCGCCGCTGGAGAGTTGGCTCTCGACGTACCAGGTCAGGCGGACGGGCTGGCTGGTGTCGAAGTCGATGTCGTAGCTGAGGCCGCGCTCGGGGTGGAAGCGGGGTTTGCCCCCCAGGTCCACGTCGTACTGGACGTAGCCTGGGCTGCTGTAGGAGTACCAGGTGTGGTGGTCGCCGCGGGCGATGCCCGGGACGGGCTCGGGGACGCAGGTGTTGGTGGCCGTGGCGACGCCCTTGCCCTGGCTCACGCCGTAGCGGTCGTCGGGCAGCTGGGTGTTGACGGGGAAGTCGGTCGGGACGCCCAGGTGGACGTACATGGTGGTCTCCGCGGGGTCGGCCCGCTGGATGCCGGGTTCTTGGGCGGAGACGGTGGAGAGCAGGAGCAGGGCGGACAATGCGAAGGGGACCCACGAACGCATGTGGGGAAAGCCACAGCGGGAGTTTATAGAGGCGCTGGACGCGTCGGACAATTCACGAAACGACCACGCGCGGGCGCTGGGCAGCCAAGGGGAGAGGAACAAGAAGGGAGGAGGAAGGAGAAGAAGACGGGGTGGGACCGCCTTACAGGGCGCGGCGACGCAGGGCGACGAGGGCCGCACCCAGGACGCCGAGCAGGGCGACGAAGCCGACGCCGGGACTGTCCTCGGTGGGCGCGGCGCCGTCCTCCTGGATGCTCTCCTCGCAGTCGGAGGAGTCGCCGCTGGCCTGGTTGCCGCAGCCGACGATCTTGCCGCTGCCGATCTCGAACTGGGCGACGGCGACGGCCTCGGCGCTCTCCTGGTCGTTCTTGGCCGTGAAGACGGCCGTGTAGAGGCCGTCTTGGGCGCCGTCGACCTTGTACTCCCAGACCCACGTGGCGTCCACCGCCTCCGTGTGGTGGTCGTGTTCGTGGGTGCGGGCCGTCAGGGCGACGCGGTTCAGGGTCACGGGGATGCTGGGGCCGGTCAGTTCCAGCTCGAGGCCGCCCGCGGACTCGCTCTCCTGGTCGCCGCGCACGTCGTAGTTGCCCCAGGGGCTGTTGGTGGACGTGTGGACCACCAGGTCGTCGCCGATGAACTGCGGGTGCAGGTACTCGATGCGCAGGGGGTTGAAGGCGTTCCAGGTGAACTGGGGCCGGAACTCGGGGCTGGTGTGGACGCGCAGGTAGTCCGGCAGCAGGTACCCGGACTCGTCGGCCTGGGGGTCGCTGCAGGTGTTGAGGGGGTCCTGGATGAAGAGGTCCACGCGGACGTTGTAGGACTCCTCGGCGTCGATGGTGCCCTTCTGGTAGTCGAGCTTGGCGTTGAACGCGTAGATGGGGGCGCCGTTGTCGGCCGAGCCGACGAAGGTGACGTCCTCGCTCTGCGTGTTCTCGCCCATCAGGTCCGCGGGGGCGGTCTGGCCCTGGGCGATGATCTCGCCCGTGTTGAAGGCGGTGTGGCCGGGGCTGATCTCGTCGCCCTGGCGGATGGTGGCGCGCATGACGACCTGGGGAACGGGGGGGCTGGCCTGGTGCATGGGCACGCCGTCGCTGTCGCCGCCGGTGATCTGGCCCTGCATGTACCAGGTGAAGTCGACGGGGACGCTCTGGTCCATCTCCACGTCGAAGCTGATGCCGCGCTCGGGGTGGTAGCGGGGCTCGCCGCCCTGGTCCACGTCGTACTGGACGTAGCCGGGGCTGCTGAAGCCGTAGTAGGTGTGGTGGGTGTCACTGCCCAACGTGGTGGTTCCAGCGGGTGCATCGACGCAACCCTGGCTGTGGGTGGCGAGGCCGACGGGCACGGAGGAGCCGTAGCGGTCGTCGGGGAGCTGCGTGTTGATGGGGACGTCCTGGAGGCCGTTGATGTGGAAGTACATCGTGACCGGCGTGGAGACGTCGGGGTTGTAGATGCCCGGAGCCAGGTTGTCCTGGGCGACGGCGCCGGTGGCGCCGAACACCAGGATGCCGAAGCTCAGAAGGCTCAGGATTCGAGAGCTGACCATGGTGACCATCTGCCGACCACACCAGGGATTCCTTAACCCTTGTGGCACTGAGGGCGAAGTCTCAGGGGCCTTGGCAAAAGGGTTGGCGGTCCGGGAATCCGGGGAATCGGGGAGGAGGGGGCGTGGGCCCGGACGCATCGCATCCCGGCCCGGCGGGGACCGAGCCATGCAGCGTTCGGGGGCGACAGGGGCCCGCACGCGACGCACGGAGGCAGGTCCGCGGCGCCCCGCACGCGGCACCGGGCCGCGGCCGGAACGCCAAGAGCGCGCGTAGGCCCTACCCCTTCACCACCCCGAGCGGCCGCAACCGCGCCGCCTTGCGCGCCAACCCGGCCAGCTCGACGCTCTCGACCACCTCGCTGACGTCCTTGTACGCGCCCGGCGCCTCCTCGGCGGCGACGTTGCTGGCGGTGGCGCGCACGACGATGCCGGACTCGTCCCAGAGCTTCTGGATCAGTTCCTGGCCGTCGAACATGCGCTTGGCGGCGTTGCGGCTGAGGCGGCGGCCGGCGCCGTGGCAGCAGGAGCCGAACGTCTCCTGCTGCGCCCCCGCGCTGGCAGCCAGCAGGAAGCTCATGCGGCCCATGTCGCCGGGCACCAGCACCGGCTGGCCGGCGTCGCGGTAGCGCTCGGGCAGGTCGGGGTGGCCGGGGCCGTAGGCGCGGGTGGCGCCCTTGCGGTGGACGCAGAGCCGTCGCTTCGGGCCCTTGGGCGCGCCGGGCAGCGTGTGGTCCTCGAACTTGGCGATGTTGTGGCACACGTCGTAGACGGTGCCGACCTCGGCGTCGCCGTAGAGGCGGTCGAGGGCGTCGCGGGCGCGGGCGGCGAGGATGGAGCGGTTGACGAAGGCGAAGTTGGCGGCGGCGGCCATGGCGCCGAGGTATTCCTGGGCCTCCCGGCTGTGCAGGGGGGCGCAGGCGAGTTGGCGGTCGACGAGGTCGATGCCGTGCTTCGCGGCGCTGCCCTGGAGGGCCTGGACGTGGTCCTGGCAGACCTGGTGGCCGAGGCCGCGGCTGCCGGTGTGGATCATGACGAGCACCTGGCCGGGGCGCACGCCGTAGGCCTTGCAGGCGGCCTCGTCGTAGGTCTCGTCGACGTACTGCACCTCCAGGAAGTGGTTGCCGCTGCCGAGGCTGCCGAGGCTGCGCTGGCCGCGCACGCGGGCGCGCTCCGAGACGTGCTCCGGCTCGGCGCCCTCGATGCGGCCGTGCTCCTCGATGGCCTCCCGGTCGCGGGCGTCGAGGATGCCCTGGGAGACCGCCCAGCCGGCGCCCTCGGCCATGACGTCGTCGAGGGCGGACTTCTGGACGCCACTGCCGCGGCTTCCGAGGCCGGCGGGCACGGCGTCGAAGAGGACGTCGACGGTCTCGCGCAGGCGGGGCCGCACGTCGTCCACGGAGAGTCCGGTGCGCAGGAGGCGGACGCCGCAGTTGATGTCGAAGCCGACGCCCCCGGGGCTCACGACGCCGTCCGCGTCGGGGTCGAAGGCGGCGACGCCGCCGATGGGGAAGCCGTAGCCCCAGTGGATGTCCGGCATGGCGAGGCTCGCCCCCACGATGCCGGGCAGGCTGGCGACGTTGGCGACCTGCTCGGGGGCCAGGTCGTCGGCGATGTGCTCCAGGAGGGTGGGGCTGGCGACGATGCGGCCGGGGACGTTCATCTCCAGGTCGCCGTTCTGGCCCCGGTAGTCGGAGGGAATCTCGTACGTCGCCTCGCCGACTTGGCGGAGGGGGCCTTCCCAGGGCACGTCGGCGCCGACGGGGCGGGGCTGTTCAGGCTTTGCCCTCAGACCGGGCCTGCACGCGGGCTACGCGGAATGGACGACGAGGGCGTAGTCGACGTGGGCGGCGGCGAAGGGCGTCACGGTGAACGTCCAATCGCCGCCGACGGCCTCGGGGTTCGTGTAGGAGGCGAACGCGCAGGCGCAGGCGGCGCGCTCCACGGCCGCGTCGGCGTCCCCGCCCACAGCCGGGGTCCCGGCGGTCAAGGAATCCGTCTCCTCTCCCCCGCCGAGGCAGCCGGCGAGGGCGACGGTCAACAGCAATGGGGCGATCCAGCGCATGACGGAAAGCCGGGCGCAAGGGTATATGAGGAGTCCAGGCGCGTCGGCAAAACGTGGGCGCGGGGTCGCTCAGAGGTCGAGGATGACCCGGGCCACCCATCCTTCCCCGTCGGGTCCGAAGCGGACGTCGTGGTAGGTGACGGCCTTCACCTCGACGCCGCCGCCGTGGCGCCGGGGGTCGAAGCGGACGAAGTTGCCGCCGGCCTCGGCGCGCAGGCCGTCCGTGGTGTCGGAGAGCCGCACGCCGCCGCCGGCCCAGAGGACGCCGTCGGACTCCAGCAGCCACAGCAGCTCGGAGAGGAAGGCGACGAGGAGGCTCTCCCGGTCGGGGGCCTCGACGAAGAAGGCGCGTTCGCTGCGTCCGTCGCGGCCGTGGTCGTGCAGGCCGCCGCCGGTGAGGACGTGGGTGAGTCCCCGCGCCGCCTCGCAGAGGGTGGCCCCGGCGTCGGCGCCGGTGGCCTCGATGCCCACGTCGGCGGTGTGCTCCAGGAGCCGGTACGTCATGCGCCGGCCCCCGCCTTGAGGGCGCCGAGGACGATGAGGTCGTAGGCGGTGTGGGCGAGCATGACGCTCCACAGGGGCGCTCCCCTCTTGACCGCGTACCCGAAGAGCAGCGCGGCGGCGCCGACGAACGGCAGGGCGACGACGCCCTGGTTGACGTGCAGGGAGGCGAAGACGGCGGCCTGGCCCCAGACGCCGACGTATTTCTGCAGGACGCCCCGAAACAGCACCTCCTCGCCGACGCCGGCCACGAGGGCGACGAGGAGGAGGCTGGGCCAGGAGACGGCGGCGGCGAGGGCGTCGAAGGCGGGGTCGCCGCCCGCGTCGACGCCGAGGACGGACAGCAGGAGGCCGTAGCCGACGGCTGATCGCTTTCCAGTCCATATCCTGTGGTGCG
>JANQNI010000101.1 GCA_028289805.1 Thermoplasmatota archaeon
CGTCTGGCACTGCACGAAGTACGGCCCAATGATGGGCAGCACCAGCAGGAACGCGTTGAGCTTGTGGTTGAGGCCCAGCGCGGCGTGGCCGTCGACCTCCTTGTTGACCCGGTGCAGCCACACGCGGCGGCTGATGCCGAGGGTCAGGACGTACAGGACCAGCCGCTTCCACACGGAACGGTCCCGGCCGACGAAGACGACGCGCACGGCTTCGCCCACGGGGGCGGGAGTTTATGACGGGTTCGGAGTGCCCGTTTGTCTGTCCTTTTGTACCCTGGAGCGAGACTTCGTCTCGCCTTCCATAACCCTTAATTCGCACGGACCCAACGGCGGTGCCATGGACCTCAAGGCCGCCCTCGCGGCCCTCCTCATGGCCAGCGTCGCCCTCGCCGGCTGCAGCGGCGCAGACGACGGCCCTGGGGGAGCCGCCTTCAGCGTCACGGAAGCCAGCGACCCCGTCACCGAGCCCTTCGTCTTCGAGGCGAAGGTGGCGGCAGACGAATACAAGTGGGAGATGGGCGACGGCCGTGCGCCCCAGTTCGGCCAGATGGTCGAGTACGTCTACGGCTTCACCGACGGCGAGGTGCGCGTCAAGCTCACCACCACGAGCGGCGGCGAGGTCCAGCAGCACCCCGCCGTGACCCTGAGCCTCGGCACCGGCACGAACGCCAAGCCGAGCTTCCTCCTGCAGGCCAGCCACGACTGGGTCCAGGTGGGCGAGACCTTCACCCTCAGCGGCGCCGGCAGCACCGACGGCGACGGCGACCCGCTGCTGTTCACCTGGTTCTGCAAGCGCGACAGCGACATCGGCCCCGTCGGCGCCGGCCACGTCCACGGCGTCGGGGGCGTCGCGTACGGCGCCAGCGGCCCCGACCCCATCCCTGTGGCCGTCCTCGACGGCGTGGACGTCCCCGCCGCCGACCGCGAGGTCAGTGGCGACTTCTGCGCCAACCTGGCCGGTGACGCCACCTTCACCGAGGACGCCACCGTCTCCGGCGCGTTCGAGACGCCCGGCATCTACACCGTGACGATGCTGGCCAAGGACCCCAAGTCCCCCAGCCTCCCCGGCAGCCTCACCATCTACGTCACCGAGGAGCCCCGCGTCTCCAACCCCGTCGTCCTCACCCTGGACGGCAGCCTGGGCATCGGAAAGCCGAAGAGTGATGACCCGGACGTCAACCTGGATTCCGTCTTCTGCCAGGAGAACGTCGACCAGTGCGACCACACCGCCGACGAGCGCTTCGAGGTGCTGTATCCTCTGCTGAACTTCACGGCGGAGGTCTCCGGCGCCGGCCAAGCCCTCTTCAAGGGCTGCAGCACGGAGAAGGCTGGCGAGACCACGGATGCCATCACCGGCGGCGACGCCTACCTCGACGCCGGCACCCACTGCATCCGGGTCTACAACCGTGACACCGGCAGTTCCGCCGACTACACGGTGACCGTCACCATCGCGTACGAGACGGACCCCTCGAAGCTGTTCGAGGCTCCGGGCGCCCACTGAGCGCATCCAGCGCCCGCTTCTTCCCATTCCCCCTCCCTTGCCCGCTGCACCCCGTCGTGCGGCGACGTGCCCGGTACGCTCCGGGCGCAACCCTTATGGCGTGTCCGTCCAACGGGGCGCCGCACAGTCCCGGAACCGCCGCCGCACGGCGGAGGTTTTCAGGACGGGGACGCAACGCTTTCCTCCCACGTCGAACAGCGTCCCCCTACAT
>JANQNI010000154.1 GCA_028289805.1 Thermoplasmatota archaeon
TACAAGCGCGCCTGGGAGGCCCGCCCCGGCGACCTCGACGGCGCCGCCCGCCTCGGCGCCGGCCCCGCCGCCCGGCTGGATGCGGCGCGCGACATCGCCGCGCGCGCCGGCGTGCCCGCCCACCACGTCCTGCTCGACGTGCCCAAGCCCCCCAAGTACAAGGAGATGGACCTGCACGTCCTGCGCCGCGACGGCGACACCGTCCCCCTCCAGGAGGCCAGCCAACTCGTCCAGGTGTTCCAGGCCGCCCGCAACGACCACTGGCGCGCCTGGGTGTTCAGCCCCGGCCGGGACGCGGAGGCCGTCGGGGCGGCGGCGCGCGACGTGCTCGGCTGAACCCGCGGTCGACGCGGTTGGCCCCCACGGGCCGAATGGCAAGCCTTCAAGGCGCCCCCTCCCGTCGCGGGGCCCGTTGGAGCAGGACCCCTGGCGCGCCGTCGTCGAGCAGCACTTCCGCGTCTACGAGGAGCGCAGCGAGCCCCTGCCCGGCGGCGGCCCGCTGGCGCGCATGTACTTCGTCATGTTCCCCGGCGACGAACTGGAGGCCCGCTACGAGGCGGTGCGCCGCGCCGTGCTCGAGGAGGACCCCGACGCCGTCGTCTTCCTGCGCTCGGAGGGCGGCGAGGACGTCCTCGTCATCGCCCCCCGGCCCCCCGTGCGCACCGGCAACAACCGCGCCAACTGGGTCCTGTTGGCCCTCACGATCCTGACGACCCTGACGGCGGGCGTCCTCTACTGGCACGGCTACCGCCACGCTGGCGAGGCCTACACCTGGAGCCTCCTGTGGAGCCCCGAGCACGTCGGCAACAGCCTCCTGTTCTTCGTGCTGCCGCTGATGGGCATCCTCGGCGTCCACGAGACCGCCCACTTCCTGGCCGCCAAGCGCCACGGCCTGCGCGCCAGCCTGCCCTTCTTCATCCCGTTCCCGCCCATCGCACTGCCCATCGGCACCCTGGGCGCCTTCATCCGCCTCAAGGACCCCCTGCCCGACCGCAAGGCCCTCTTCGACGTGGGCGCCAGCGGCCCCCTGGCCGGCTTCGCCGTCGCCATCCCCGTGCTCGTCGTCGGCGCCCTGCTGACCACCGCCAACGCCGTTGAACTGCCCGACGCGGGCCGGCCCGAGGTGGAACTCGACGGCGTGGCCCTGGAGGCCGACGGCACCGGCCGCGCCGTGCTGGAACTGACCGACCCCGCCCCCGGCCCCCGCGTCCTGGAGCTGCGCGGCGCCGAGGACGACTGGAGCCACCGCGTCCAGTGGACCATCACCCTCGAGAACGGCACCGAGCGCGCCGACGCCCACGACGGCACCCTGGCGCGCGCGGGCGACACGACCCTTCTGAGCCTCACCGTCCCCGCCGACGCCGCCAGCGCCCGCGTCGAGGTCACCTGGGACGACGGCATCATCCGCTTCGGCGACCCCCTGTTCATCAAGGGCCTGGAGCTGGTGGGCCTCGACAACCAGGACTACCTGACCCACCCCACGTTCTTCGCCGGGTGGGTCGGCCTGCTGGTCACCGGCATCAACCTCCTGCCCGCCGGGCAACTCGACGGCGGCCACGTGGCGCGGGCGGTCTTCGGCGAGCGGATGCGGTACGTCGCCTACTTCGCCGTCGGCGCCCTGTTCTACTTCGCCTTCCAGTTCCAGACCTGGATCCTGATGGCCATCTTCATCCTCCTGATGGGCATCTACCACCCGCCGCCGCTCAACGACCGCATCGAACTGGACTGGCGCCGCAAGCTCGTCGCCGCGTTCGTGCTCGTCGTCTTCGCGCTGACGTTCGTGCCGCGCCCCATCATCCTCTGACGGGCTCGCCGCGGCGCTGGGCGGCGTGCCCCACCAGGATCACGGCGGCGAGGCTCAACAGGACGCCCCCCACCAGCAGGACGTAGTTCTCCAGCATGACGGAGGCGCGCAGGGTGCCGACGCCACCGACCATCATCGCCATGGCGTACAGGAGGGCTTTCAGAAGCATAGTCGTTCATCCGACCCGCTTCCTATTTGACTTCCATGGTGAACCATGCAAACAGTTTGGTCCTGAAACCCGCCCAACCTGCGGCTGGCGGGCCCGGCGGGGGCGGGCCTCGCCTCGGTGGCCTACGTGCTGCGCCAGTGGCGCCGCATCCCCGCCCAGAACTGGATTGCGTGGGCGAAGACCAGCACGGCGAAGACGACGCTGGGCCAGGTGTGCCAGTACTTGGCGACGTACTTCAGGCTCGTCTCCTTCGTGTTGAAGTACAGCAGCGGGAAGCCGCTGAGGTTGGCCAGCACCGCGCTGGAAAACAGCCACGCGTCCGTCTGCCGCTGCGCGACGGGGCGGCCGACCCACGCCGGGACGCCCGCGCGGCCGTCACGGTGGTGGCGCAGGCGGTTGTAGATCCACGCCGCGTACACCGGCACCGTGCACGCCAGGATGGTCCACAGGGTCCACGGGATG
>JANQNI010000166.1 GCA_028289805.1 Thermoplasmatota archaeon
TCGGTCGCCTGGGCCAGCGCAGGATGCGCCGCGGCCGCGCTGCGGGCCTGATGTACCGGCCGCCCCTGTACCGGAACCTGATGGTGGACGCGGACGCCCGCCGCCGCGCCAAGCGGGGGGGCCTCCTCAACGCGCGCGTCAACCTCGCCAACTACGCCTACGCCCTGACCATGCAGGCCAGCGACTGGGCGCGCCGCGTCGACGTGCCGGCCCTCTGCATCGCCAGTGAGCACGACCGCGTCGTCGAGCCCCACCACATCCTCGACGTCTTCGAGAACCTGCGCGGCGAGACGGAGCACGTCCGGCACGAGGGCGGTCACTCCTGCTTCCTCGACCACGACCACGAGCGCGTGGCGGCCGCCGTCGTGGACTTCCTGCGCCGCCGCCTGGGGGTCAAGGGGTGAGCGACCCGGCCCGCGCCGACGCCCCGCCGCGCGGCTTCGCCTTCTTCGACTTCGACCACACCCTCCTGCACGGCGACGCCGGTCCCCTGTTCGGACGTCACCTGTTCCGGGACCAGGTCGAGCGCCTGCGCCGGCGGCGCCTGGGTCCCCGCCGCGCCCTGCGCTCGATGCGCTTCTGGACTGGCCTGGTCAGCTTCGGCGCCTGGATGGGCCTCCAGTCGGGGCTCTACAAGGCCGGCGCCGTGCGGCGCAGCACCATCGTGCGCAACGCCTACCGGGGCCTGCGGGGCGTCCCCGTGGCCCCCTTCGAGGACCGCATCCCCGCCTTCGTCGACGCGGAACTGCGTCCCCGCCTCTACCCGGAGGTGCTGGCGGAGATGGAGCGCCACGCCGCCGCGGGCCGGCCCTGCGTCATCGTCACCACCGGCATGGAGGCGGTCGTCGAGCCCTGCCTGGCGTGGTTCCCGCCGGGCACGCGCCTCATCGGCTGCGAGTTGGAGGCCCGCGACGGCCGCCTGACGGGCCGCGTCATCCAGGGGCCCCTGTACGGCCAGGACAAGGCGAACATCATCCTCGCCTACTGCCGCGCCAGCGGCGTCGACCCGCGCGACTGCTTCGCCTACTCGGACCACTACTCGGACCACCAGATGCTGGCGGCCGTCGGCGACGCCGTCTGCGTCAACCCCCGCAAGCGGTTGCGGCGTCTGGCCGCGCGCAGGGGGTGGCACGTCCTGGAGTGCCCGGATCCCCGGGACCAACAAGAGGGGGAGGGGTAGAGGGAGGGTCCGCGGGAGCGGATCACTTCTTGTTGCTGAAGTAGACCATCAGCAGCAGCACGACGGCCAGGGACAGCAGGGGCATCTGGTAGGCGCTCCAGTCGGCGCTGCCGGCGCCGTGGGCACCGAAGACCATCCCGAACAGCATCGGGACGCTGGCCCAGGTGTTGAAGCGGCTGGCCATGACGGCGTTCTTGACGCGGGGGGCGTTCTCCTGCGTCAACCGCTTCTTCTCGTCGTCGCTGACGCCGCCGGCGATCTTCTTGTTGTTGCCGAGGATGACCTGCTGGTTGGGCCAGATGATGAACCAGACGTTGAACCACATGATGGTGCCGAGCAGGACGCCGAGCAGGATGAGGTAGCCCGCCGGGCCGTTGTCGATGAAGTAGCCGGCGTGGCTGCCGAACTGCGTGCCCTTGATGTAGATCAGGACGAGGCCGAAGAGGAAGGTGAGCATGGCGCCCCACCGGAACCAGAAGAGCGTCTTCAGGGTGATGCTCGCCGTCGCCTTCTCGCTCATGTCCACGTCGAAGGGCTTGCGCATCGGGAACTTGAGCAGGGGCAGGTTCACGAGGTTGAAGAAGTACAGGAGACCGATCCAGGTGATGCCCGTCAGGACGTGCAGGTACCGGAACAGGGACTCGTTTGCCAGGTCCGTGATGGCCATGGTGGGCCCCCAAATGGGCCGGATATATCAAGGTGTAGAAGGCGTGAAGTGCGTTTCCTGTGCGTCCGGTGCGCCTCAGGCGGGGGGCGGGGTGCCGGCGAGCATCGCCTCCACCCACGGCAACCGGTCGTTGCCCCAGAACGCCTCGCGGCGGCCCGCATCGTCCTCCAGCACGAAGTACGGCACGCCGGGGGCGCCGGCCTCGTAGGCCTCCTGGGTGTTGGCCACCAGGAGGCGCTTGACGCCCTCCCCCATGCAGAGGCTCGCGCCCCCCTCCAGTCCGGCCTGCGCGCACAGGTCGTCCAGCACGGCGTCGTCGCTGATGTCGCGGCCGTCGCGGAAGTACGCCAGGAACACCGCCTCCATCCACGCCTTCTCGGCCTCGGGTCCGGCGTGGTCCGCCAGCAGGTGGAGCCGGTCGGCCTTGATACTGTTGACCGGCATGGCGCCAGGCTCGCCCGCGGCGGGGGGCGCGAACGGGACCCCGTACGCCTTCGCCCAGCGGCGCACGTCCACGACGAGGTAGTGGCCCTGGTTGCGCAGCGTCGTGTTGGGGGCGCTGCCGTCCTGCTTGAAGATGTGGCCGGCGGAGACGGGCTTCCACAGCACCTCGCAGGGGTAGCGCTCCGGGTGGGCGCGGATGCGCTGCCAGGCGAGGTAGGCGTAGGGCGAGCCGTAGTCGAAGTAGGCGTGCAGGCGCACGCCCGGCTCAAGCCGGGACCGGTCTTGGTCCTGCCGGGAACACCACCTGCAACGTACCCTCCCAGAGGGAGCCCAGTTCGTGCGTGAGCATCGGGTACGCCTGCCGGACGCCGTCCTGGAGCACCTCGACGGCGTGGAAGACGGCGGCGGTGAGCGGTCCCGGGTCTTCCTCGGCCTCCACCAGGAATCCGCCGGCGATGCGGAGCACGCGCAGGCCCGGCACGCCGCCGAGGCCGTGGCGCAGGTCCCGTTCGAGCCTGCGGCCGAGGTCGCCCGAGAGCCAGGCGGCGTACCGGATGGGGACGAGGATGCGGCTGCGTTCCTCCATGGTGCCCCCATGCGCCCGAAGGTCATCACGCGACGCGGGAGGGCGCTGAAACCGGACGCACCAGGGCCTGTCCGGCACACACCAACGCCCGTGCCGGACGCTCCCTGGTGCCTCCGGCGGCCCTCAAGTACCTCCTGTCCGTGCTGGAGCCGTGGCCGTCACCCTCACCGGATTCGGAGGCGTCGGGGAGATCGGCGGCAACGCGTTCCTGTTGGACGACGGCCGTTCCCGGGTCTTCCTGGACTTCGGCAAGCGCTTCGGCAACGACCCCCGGCTGGACGAGCGCCGGGGGCGGGACACCCGCCACCAGCGGCCGGGGTGGAACGACTACTACGACGACTTCCTGCAACCCCGTGGTTTCAGCATGGTCCCCGACCTGATGCGGCTGGGCGTCATCCCCGACCTCCCGACCCTCTACCGCCAGGACCGCGGCGGCGCCCCCGGCGACCGCCCCGTGGACGCCGTGCTGGTCAGCCACGCCCACCAGGACCACTGCGGCCTGCTCGGGCTGCTGCGCCCCGACGTGCCGGTGCTGGCGAGCCGGGACTCCCTCGCCACCCTGGAGAGCCTCCAGACCACCGGCCGCGGCGACGTGCTCAACGAGTTCGTCACCGCCCGGCCCAAGGGCATCCCCACCGGCAAGCGGGGCGGCCCCAACAAGGCGGGCACCAGCCACGACCCCGAGACCGGCGAACCCGCCGTCGTGTCCCGGCACTACGAGGCGGGCGACGGCGCGGTCGGGGACTGGAGCGTGCGCCACTTCGAGGTCGACCACAGCATCCACGGCGCCCGGGCGACGCTCCTGGAGGGTCCCCTCAGCGTCGTCTACACGGGCGACTTCCGCATCCACGGCCGCGCCGGCGACGAGACCAAGCGCCTCATCGAGCGCGCCGGCGGCGTCGACGTGCTCGTGGCGGAGGGCACCAACGTCCGGCAGGCCCACAAGCACACGGAGACGGACCGGGAGGTGGAGGTGGAGGGCGAGATCCAGTCCTACCTCGACGCCGCCGGGGACCGCTTCGCGTGCGTCAGCTACCCGCCGCGCGACCTGGACCGGTTCATCAGCGTCTGGAACGTCGCGCGCTCCTCCGGCCGCCGCCTGGTGGTCCCCACCAAGCTCGCCCACCTCCTGGACTCCCTGCGCGCCGCAGGGCGGGACGACCTCCCCGACCCCCGCACGGACCCCTCCCTCGCCATCCACGTCCCCCGCAGGGGCAAGGGCGTGCGCGGCATGGACGTCGGCACGCTGCGCCTGCCCCTGCCCGACCTCTCCATGCACGCGCTGGAGGTGGGCGAGGAGCGGTGGACGGAGTTCTGGCTCGCGGACCACGAGCGCTGGGAGCACCCGTACCTCCTGTGCGGCAACACGGTCACCAGCGCCGACGTCTCGGCGGCGCCGCACGCCTACCTGTTCAGCATCAGCTACTGGACCATTGGGGAACTCTTCGACGTGTTCCCGGACGGCCCCCCCGACGCCGGCAACGGGGTCTACATCCACAGCATGACGCAGCCGTTCAACGACGAGATGGAGATCGGCGACCGCAAGCTCGACCGGTGGCTGGACGCGTTCCGGCTGGAGCGCCGCGACACCCACGTCAGCGGCCACCTGTCGGAGGAGGACCTCGCCTGGGTGCTGGACGAGGTGGGCGCCCGCCTGCTGGTGCCGGTCCACTCGGAGGAGCCCGACCTGACGGCCCAGCGGTACCGGAGCAGGACCGGCCACCGGGCCGAGCTGCCCCACTGGGGGCGCCCCATCGAACTGGATCAGCCGGCCAGGTAGGCCGCGATGTCCGCCCGGTCGTGCCGGTCGAAGTCCGTCGGCAGGGGCGCCAGCAGGAGGCCGCCGCGCGCCATGCGGATGCGCTCGGTCATGACGCTGTCGTCGTGGACGCTGTGGCCGCTGCCGGGGGCGGTCTCGCGGTCGGTCAGGGCGGGCACGCCGTCGTTGACCAGGCCGTAGGCGTGGCCCAGCTCGTGCAGCATGATCGTGCGCTCGATGGCGCAGCGTTGGTCGACGCGCTGGCCGCCCTCCAGGGTGTGGGCGTTCTCGTAGGCGTCCGGGAACAGGAAAATGACGCCCCAGGACTGGCTGGTGCGGCCCAGGCCGTGTCCGTCGGCGCCCAGGGGCTGGCCGTTGAGGAAGACGACGTGCAGGTGGGCGGCGTCGCCGCGGCCGTGGGTGACGACGGGGCCCTGGTCGGCGAGCTTGCGGTGGACGTCGATGAGGGCCTCGTTGCTGTAGAGGCCGTCCTCGGCGGGCATGCGGGCCGGGCTGAGGATGCGGATCTCGCGCTTGTGCGTCAGTTCGTCCAGGCTCTCGCGCAGCGCCGCGAGGGTGGAGGGGCAGGGGGTGTACCCGTCGGTGGTGTCGACCTCGACGACCAGGTTCGGGTAGGGGTCGTCCAGCAGCAGGGCGGCGGTGAGGTCGCCGGCGCGGTTGCTCTGCAGCGCCTCGGGCAGGAGGGCCGCGGGGCTCGTGCAGCCGGAGAGGCCGACGCCGAGCAGCGCGA
>JANQNI010000168.1 GCA_028289805.1 Thermoplasmatota archaeon
CACGTCGAAGGAGCCCACCGTGGGCGCCGCGCCCGACTGTGCCGTGCCGCTGAACGTGTACGTCGCCCCCTCGAAGGGCACGTCGGTGCTCCCTGCCCCGTCGCCGCCGTCCAGGCCGCCCGCGGAACCACCGGTGCCCCCGACGGCCACCGGCAGCACCGTCGTCCACGCCCCCAGCACCGTCGCCAGGAGGATGCTCGCCGCCACGCCCCAGGCCGCCTTGCGGCCGGCGCGCTCCGGCAGGGCCTCGGCGCCGGACTCCCGGAAGGCGCGCAACAGTCGCGGCGCCACCAACTCGAAGAGGTATGCGGCCAGGGCGATGCCCACGAACAGCGCCGCGTGCTTGACCACCATCGCCGTGGCCCAGCCGGACCGGCCGAAGTCCCACAGGCTCGGGTGCCCCGGCTGGTACGTGCGCACGAACCCGCCCAGAAGGTTCGCCAGGATGCCCACGTACGCGAGCACCTGGCCCAGCACGAGCGTCCGCGCGTGGTGGGTCCCCTGCCGCATGTGGTGGCTCCACGAGACGTACCCCACGAGGCCCGCGAGGTAGGCGATGGCGCCCGCCGTGTGCAGCGCCGTGGCGACGGCCGAGGCGAAGTCGGAAAACAGGGCGTTGGCCACGGGGCGCTTCGAGGCCGGGCGGGGGTGAAGGACGTTGTGGTGCCGGCGCCCGCGCCTACGCGCCCTTCTCCAGGGCGCGCACGTGCTCGCCCTTGACCGTGATGGGGATGGGCACCATGGACTCGATGAGCTCCACGGTGATCTCCTCGCGGGCGTCGTCGACCTTCGTGACCTTCGCCTTCTCGCCGCGGAATGGACCGCTGACCAGCTCCACGATGTCGCCCATGCCGATCTTGGCCACGGCGCTGACGGGCGTCAGGAAGTGGGCGATCTCCGTAAACGGCGTGTCGACGGGCTTGCGCTCCGTGACGATCTTGCCGCGGCGGTCCTTGACGAAGTTGCCCTGGTCGTCCACGACCTCCACGTCCTGCGTCACGAGGCTGCGGGCGTAGGAGACGCCCCGGATGCCCTTCTGGACTGCGAGGGGGTCGTCGGTCTCGATGAAGATGTAGCCGCGCAACTCCTGGGGCGCCAGGAGGCTCATGATGGGGATCTTGAAGCGGCGGGCCTTGTTGCCCAGCATCTCGATGACGCGGCGCTCCTGGCCCACCTGCGTCTTCAGGACGAGGATCTGGGTGTCGGGGGCGAACGTGGGCTCCTCCTCGACCTCCGCCTCGGGGGCCTCCGTGGCCTCGACGGGGGCGGTCTGCGTGTGCTCGTCCTCGCCGGGCAGGATGCCCAGGCCCTCGTCGCCGTCCATTCGATGCCTCCGATGGTGCTGCCGCTGGGAGAAATCCAGGGGCAGGCGCTGCGACTTGGGCCTGCGTTAAGAACGTTTGGCCGGCTCGCGGCCGACCAACCTACACGCCCAGGAGGCCCTGGATCCAGTCCATCAGGAGGAAGATGGCGAAGCCGATGCCGCCGATGACGGCGATGCCGACCAGGACGATGTTGCTGGTCTGCTTGAACTCCTCCGGCTCCGGCTTGCGGGCCATGCGCAGCACGCGCGCGTAGCGTCCCTTGCCGATGGAGTTGATGCGCTTCTCCATCTTGCGCTGGGCATCCCAGCTTCGGTCCAGGAACGTCCGGTTGCTCATCGTGGCGCGGCGACCGGACCCGCGTTGATAAGGGTTGGCCGGAAGGCACCGGGGCGGCGGCGAAACGGCCATGCGTGACGGGGCCCCATGGCGTCCCGTGCGCTTCGCCCGTGTCGCCCTCGCCCTGCCGCTGCTCGCGGCCGCCCTCACCGGCTGCCTGGAGTCGGACGACCCCGGCGCCGACCTGGGCGCGCTGGACCTGTACCTCTTCGTCTACCCCGGCGCGGAGAAGGCGGTCCCCGGCGCCGACCACGGCTGGCTGCTGCGCCTCGGCAACCCCACCGACACGCCCGCTTCCTTCCACGCCGGCGTCGTGGGCGTGCGGTCCGCGCAACTCGGCCCCGCCGGCGACGACGGATGGCGCACGACGCCCAGCCCGCCCGCCGAGGCGCCCCGCGAGGCGCTGTGGGGCGGCCGCGTCGCCGTCCCCGCCGGCGGCTCCGTGGCGTTCCTGCTCAACGTCCAGACCTACGACGGCGAACCCGGGAGCCAGCCCGTCAGCCTCCTCTTCGTGCGCGACGACGGCCAAATTCGCGAGGTGCCCCTGCCCGTGGAGGCCGACGTCGCCGGACCCGCCGTCCGGCCCGGCGACCACGTGCGCACCGTCACCGTCGGCGTCTGGGTCAACGGCACCAGCTTCTACACCAACAGCGCCAGCCTCCTCGACGACCCCGGCTTCCCCGCCGGCGGCAACATCGACCCCGCGGAGGCCAGGGCGGAGGCGGACCCGTTGGCCATCTACGTCTATGATCGTGACCGCAGCGAGCAACCCAACGGGAGCCGGGATACGTGCCACGGGACGACCATCGACGGCTACAACGCCCTGCTGCGCAGCCAGGTCGGCTCCAGCACCGGCGTCCGGTTCCTGCAACCGGGGGAGGGGTACACCCAGCCCGGCGGCGAGGACCACTTCCTCTACGGCGACGCGCTGGTGTTTCTGAACACCGTCGTGGCCCACGAGGGCACCACGGGGCCGGCGGACGCGGCACCGAACCCGCAGGGGGCGTGCTTCGACGCCCAGCGGTACTCGCCCCTCGGGTCGTAGGCGCCGGGTTGAGGTGCTTCGCACCGGAGCAAAGCCGAGGGCACACGCCCGCGGCCAAGCGCGGCGCGCTCCCGCCCTTCTCCTTCTTCGATGCTCCGTAGCTGCGGCGCTACTCGGCTCCAAAGAAGCCTCGGAGCACGGGATGCGCGTCCAGGGGTGCAGGCACCCCTGGAGCGACGCTCGGCCTAGCGGCCTCGCTCACCCGTTTTTCGCTCCTTCTTTGGCGCTATTCAGCGCCAAAGAATCCGCGAAGAACCGGGTGCATCTCCATCGCCCCTTCGCCGCCTGCGGGCCGGCGCCGAAGGTCCGCTCGGGCTTCGTCCTCGCTGCGCTGGAAACGCCTCCCATTTCCGGGGCTTCTTCCTTGCCTCGCAGCTTCGCTACTCGGCTCCGAAGAAGCCTCGGAGCACGGGATGCATCTCCATCGCCTGCTCCTTCGCGATCTGCTCGTACATACGGATGTAGATGCCCACCGCGAGCAGCAGACCGGTTCCGGTGGCGTTGCCGATGGTGCCCAGCATGTCCGCGATGGCGGCGAGGCCGCCGACGATGGCACCACCCAACACCGTGATGGTGGGGATGTAGCGGCCCAGGATCTTCTGCAGGACGCGGGGGTCGCGGCGGAAGCCGGGGATCTGCATGCCGCTGCGCTCGATTTGCTTGGCCACGGACTCGGGGCCCATGTTCGTCGTCTCGACCCAGAACTTGGCGAACATGATGGAGCCGCCGATGAACAGGGTGAGGTAGATGACGATCTTGATGAGGATCTGCCAGGGCGCGTGGTCGCTGGCGAAGGCGCCGTACCGTTCGGGGTCGAAGATGGGTAGGAACCAATCGCTGAGGCCGTTGAACGTGCTGAGGTACCATGCACCGCCGGCGATGGGCTGGAGGCTCTGGCTCTCCGCGCTGTAGGTGCCGATCCACCACGCCTCGCCGATGAAGGGGATCTGCGAGAAGAACGGGTGCTGCCACAGGAGCAGGCTGAAGATGTTGATGTTCGCGATCAGCGCCGCCATCAGGATGACGGGGATGTTGCTGGCGTAGATGAGACGCAGCGGGTAGCGGCCGCGAGCACCGCGCACCTTGCCGTGGGCCAGGGGCAGCTCGACGCGGCTGCTCTCGGCGAACACCACGAACAGGAAGATGGCGATGGTGGCCAGGAACGTCAGGATGGGGTTCGGGAAGAACTGGTTGCCGATGAACAGGTCCTCGAAGCCGCCCTCCGTCACCAGGCTGCGCAGGCTGCGCTGGCTGAAGACGTAGAAGACCATCGGGATGACGCCGCTGGGGGGGTTGGGTGCGACGCCGAGCTGGCCACCGGGGTTGTAGTCGGCGCCGGTGGTGACGGGCTGCCAGTTCAGGGTGCCCTGGAACAGCGCCTGGCTGACGCCGGCGGCGATGAACAGCGAGATGCCGGAGCCGATGCCCCACTTGCTGATCAGTTCGTCCATCAGGAAGACGACGACGGCGCCGAGGGCGAGCTGGAGGATGATGACGGTTCGGGCGAGACCCGCGCCGACGGACTCCACGAACAGGGCGTCGGGTTCCAGGAAACCGTACACCTGCGGAATGGACTCGACGAAGATGAACAGCACCACGAGCACCTTCTGGGCGCCCTGGTAGATCGCCTTGTCCTCGGCCTTCTGGAGGTCGAGGTTGATGATCTTGGCGCCGGTGAACAACTGCATCACGATGCTGCCGGTGACGATGGGGCCGATGCCCAGGTGCATGATGGTGCCGCTGGCGCCGGCCAGGATGGCGCGGAAGCCCTCGAAAATGTCCAGTTGCTGCTGGCTGACGCCGAAGAGGGCGATGTTGGCCAGGGCGAAATAGAGCAACAGGGAGCCCGTGGTCCACAGCAGCTTGGTCTTGAAGGAGACGTGTCCCTCGGGCTTGCGCACCGCGGGCCAGCGGTCAATGATGGGCTTCAGTGCGTAGAGGCGGCTTCGAGTCTCAGCCATGCGGTCACCGGGGGGAACGGGGCGCCCAAAGGGGGCGCTTTCTTAAGGGCTCCCAAGGGGCAAACGGAAACGAGGGGAAAGAGGGAAGGAGGAGAGGCCGGCGCTCCGGGGCGCCGTGTGCCTACGCGTCGGTCTGGACGCTGCCGCCGGCGGCCTCGATCTTCGAGGTGGCGCCGTCGGTGGCGGAGGCGACCTTGACGGTCAGGGCCGTGCTCACCTTGCCGCTGCCCAGGAGCTTGGTGAAGCCGGCCTCGGTGAGGTCGATCTCCGTCTGCTCCGGGAAGCGCTGCTGGAGGGCGCCGACGTTGATGGTGACGTCCTCCGGCGTGCGGCTCTTGCTGGTGAAGCCGACGCGGCCCCACGGCTTGGCGGCCAGGTGCGGGTGCTTGCCACCCAGGACCTGCAACTGCAGGAAGCGGTGCTTGTTGGCACCGGCGCGGCCGCGACCGCCCTTCAGGCCGGCACCACGGCCGGCCTTGTGGCCGCGGCCGTGCGTGCGGCTCTGGCGGCGGAACTTCTTCGCCTTCTCACCCTTGGCCATCTAAATCATCCTCCCGACGAGGTCGTTGATGTCCGCACCGCGGTACCCGAGGGCGCCGCCGGCCTGGTAGGAGCGCTTGATGCCCTCCAGACCCTTCTTGGCGGGGTGGAGGCGCAGCAGGGGCTTGACGTCGGCGAGGTCCTTGTACTGGGCCTTGCCGTCGACGATGGCCTGGGCAAACTCCTGGATGGAGCCGTAGGCGGTGCCGGCCTTGACCACGTCGTCGGTGACGGGCTTGTCGCCGACGAGGCGGCCACGGCTGGCGATGGCGGCGGCGAGGGTCTCGGCGGAGACCTCGCCCCAGGTCACGTAGTCCTTGGCCACCTGCAGCATGCCCTTCGTGGTGTCGTTCTCGGGGAGGACGACGGCGTGGTTGACGCGGTTCAGGCGGAGGTACTTCAGCGTGTCCTTGATCTTCGGGTTGACGTTGATCTGGCCACGCAGGCGGATGATGGTGTAGGCCATTACGCCTTCACCTCGGCGTCCTCGGACTGCACGTCGGGCTGCTTCTCGGTCTTCAGCACGGCCGCACCGCTGACGATCTGGGTGCGCTCGCGCTGGGCCGCCGTCATCTTGACGGTGTTGAGGCCCTCGAGGGCCTGGAAGACCGCCTTGGCGTAGTTGGTCGTGGTGCGCGTCTGGCCGCGGGCGAAGACGTAGGCGTCCTGGACGCCGGCCAGACCGAGCACGCTGCGGGCCACCTTGCCACCGACGAGGCCGGTGCCCTGGGGGGCGGGCCGGATGGTGACCTCGGTGCTGGCGCACTTGCCCGTCGTCATGAACGGGATGCTGGTGGCGGGGGCGCCCTCACCGGACTGCCAGGAGCCGGCGCCGCGCTTGACCTCGATCATGTTGATCTTGGCACGGTCGATGGCGCGGCGGATGGTCGGGCCGACCTCCTTGCCCTTCGCCTGGCCGAGGCCGACGAAGCCGTCCTTGGAGCCGGCGACGCAGGTGATGGCGAAGCGAACGCGGCGACCGGAGTCGGTCATGCGCTGCACCATGTTGATGTTCAGCACCTCGTCCTCCAGCTCGGGCAGCAGCGCGTCGACGATCTCCGGCTCGCGCAGGGGCAGGCCGGAGTTGACGGCGTCGCTCATGGTCTTGATCTCGCCGCTCTTGACGAGACGGCCGAGGCGCGTCTTGGGCTCCCACGGGGGCGGGGCGGGCTTCTCGAAGCGGCGGCGCTGGCCGGGGCCGCCGCGTCCGCGGGGACCACCGGGGCCGCCACGGCCGCCGGGGCCTCCGCGCCGGTCGCCACCGGGGCCGCCACGGCCGCCGGGGCCTCCGCGCCGGAAGT
>JANQNI010000180.1 GCA_028289805.1 Thermoplasmatota archaeon
GGCCCGCAAGGCGGGCCTTGAGGCGGAACTGGAGCCGGACGCCCGGCATCCCTCCGTCCCCTACCAGAAGGTCGGTCGCGTGCTGGTGGCCAAGTCCGGCTCGAAGGAGTCGGTGCTGCGCCGGGTGGCCGAGCGCATGGGCGGCGCCAAGCAATAGGCTCGGCTCCAGTGCTCGCCCTCAGGCGCAGACGAGGGACCGGCGGACCTCGAGTCGGTGCGGCCCCGGTCCGAGGCGGTCGCCGTCCCAGCGGACCTCCTGGCTGCACACCCACGCCGGGCCGGCGTCGCCGCGGCAGCCGTCGCCGACGCAGGAGACGCTGGTCCAGCCGAAGCCGACGGAACCCAGGGTCCCCGCAAGCACCTCCACGCGGGCGCGCTCCTCCACCGTGCCGCCGCCGTCGCTCCAGAGGGCGTCCTGGAAAGACTCGGCGCAACAAGACATATTGACCTGGGACGAGAGTGCTTCGAGGGCGACGAAGTCCTCGCCGTCGACGCGCAGCACGGAGCCGTCGCCGGCGTCCTCGATGCCCCAGGTGGCGGTGCCGATGCTGACGCGCAGGGACTCGCTCCAGGCGGTCACGTCCACGCCGTCGTCCTGGGGGAGGGGGAACCGGGCGGACCAGACCCCCTCGCCCCGGAGGTTGAGAAACAGGTTGTCGTCGCGGTCGCCGCCGGAGCGGTCCTCCTGGCCCGCGCATCCCGCCAGGGCGGCGCAGAGGAGCAGGAGGACCGGGGCGGGGGCCGCCCGGCGCATCACAGCCGCTTGACCTGGTAGTCGACGATGCTCTCGAAGACGGCGCGGCCGTCGCCCACGTCGAAGCCGAGGCCGGCGTCGAGGCCGGTGCGGGTCCAGTCGGGGTGGTTGCGGCGGTAGAAGACGCGCTCGGGGTGGGGCATCATCCCGAAGACCGTGCCCTCGGGGTTGCAGACGCCCGCGATGGCGTGGGCGGCGCCGTTGGGGCTCCACGGGTAGGCGGGGTCGTCCGAGCCGTCGGGGTCCGTGTAGGTGAAGACGACCTGGTCCTGGTCCACGAGGCGCTCGTAGTCACGGTCGTCGGCCAGGATGAACTTGCCCTCGGCGTGGCTGCTGATGACGGTGCGCACCTCGTCGTGGGGGATGCCCGTGGTGAACTTGCAGTTGCCGCGGTTGACGTGGCGCAGCAGGCTCGGGCGGCACTCGTAGTGGCCGCAGTCGTTGAGGTGCAGCGCCGCCGTCGGCGCCTGCGTGTAGGCCTGGCCGGGCTCCAGGTTGGGCAGGAGGCCGGTCTCGACGAGGATCTGGAAGCCGTTGCAGATGCCCAGCACCGGCTTGCCAGCCTCCACGAACTCGGAGAGGTCGTTGCCGAGGCGGCTCTTGACGCGGGCGGCCAGGATGGCGCCGGCGCGGATGTAGTCGCCCGCCGAGAAGCCGCCGGCGATCCAGAGACCGTCGTAGTCGGCGAGGTTGCGGCGTTCGTGGTCGGCCACGTCGTGGCCAGTGAACTGCTTCAGGTGGACGATCTCGGACTGGACGCCGATCTCGCGCATCACCTGGGCGGACTCGTCTTCCGAGTTGGTGCCCTCGATGCGCAGGACGGCCCACTTGATGTCGGACTTGTTCACGAGGCCCCACCTCCGATCGCGCTGCGCGCGCTCGAAGGAGGTCCGGCAGCTGGCGCAGCCTGAGCCGTGAAGACCTCGCGATGCGTGGTCTTCACGCCTCCACCCCCATCAGGCGCGGCAGGGCGTTGGCCCACTCCTCGCGCAGGCTGGCGGCGTCGGCGTCGACGGCGTAGGTCTCGCCGGTCCTGATGCGCACGCGGCCGTCGTCCGTGACGCTTCCGACGTGCCGCAGCCGGTCGGCGACGGGCGCCATGGCGGCCTCGAAGTCGGCGGCGCGGTCTTCGGGGACCTCCAGCAGCCAGCGCGTGTTGCTCTCGGAGAACAGGGCGACGACGGGGTCCTCGTGCAGGGCGTCCGCGTGGACGTGGGCGCCCAGGCCGCCGCTGGCGAAGCACATCTCGGCCAGGGCGACGGCGAGGCCGCCCTCGCTGAGGTCGTGGGCGGCGCGCACGGTGCCGGCCTCGATGGCCGAGACCACGGCCTCGGCGCTGTCGGCGAGGACCTTCGCGTCCGTGCGGGGGACGCTGCCGCCCTCCGCATCGTGGTAGCGCAGGTAGAGGCTGCCGCCGAACTCGTCGCCGGTCTCACCCAGCAGGTAGAGCCGGTTGCCGGCCGCCTTCAGGTCGAGGGTGGTGGCGTGCTTGTAGTGGCTCAGGATGCCGACGCCCATGACGGTGGGCGTGGGCGGGATGGGGCGCGTCGGGGTCTCGTTGTAGAGGCTGACGTTGCCGCTGCTGAAGGGGACGTCGAGGGCGCGGGCCACGTCGCCCAGGCCCCGCGTCGCCTCGTACAGCTCCCACATCCGCTCCGGCTTCTGCGGGTTGCCGAAGTTGAGGTTGTCGCAGAGGCTGCTGAGGCGGGCGCCGACGGCGGCGAGGTTGCGCACGGTCTCGTCGACGGCGGAGGCGCTGCCCCAGTACGGGTCGCGCTCCGTCAGGTAGGGGTTGACGTCGCTGCACAGGGCGAGGCCCCGATCGGAGGCGTCGAGGGGCTTCAGGACGGCGGCGTCGCCGGGACCCTCGCTGCCAAGGGCGCCCTGGAACGGCTTCAGCACCGTGTTGGCGCGCACCTCGTGGTCGTACTGGCGCACCACCCACTCCTTGCTCATGACGCTGGAGTGGCGCAGCATCCAGCGCAGGACCTCCTCCATGTCCTCCGGGACCGGAAGCTCGGGCGTCGGCTCGGGCTCGACGGTGCGCACGGCGCAGGGGCGGTCGTAGACGGGGCCGCCGGTGCTGAACTCCAGGTCCAGCCTCAAGACGGTCTCGTCGTGGAAGGTGACGTGGTTGACCTTCTCCTCGATGACGGTGCCGCACACGACGGCGGGGACGTCCCACTTGGCGGCGATCTGCAGGATGCGCTCGACGTTCTCCGCCTTGGCGGTGACCATCATGCGCTCCTGGGACTCGCTGACCCAGATCTCCCACGGCGCCATGCCAGGGACCTTGGTCGGGATCTTCTCCAGTTCGATGTGGCAGCCGTAGCCGGCGTCGTAGGCGAGTTCACCCGCGACGCAGCTCAGGCCGCCGCCGCCGAAGTCCTTGCAGCCCGTCGTGAGGCCCTCGCGGATGACCTCCAGGGTGACGTGCATGAGGGGTTCCTTCAGGATGGCGTCGCCCACCTGCACGGCGCTGCGGCTGGCGTCCTCGGACTCCTCCGACAGTTCCTCGCTGGCGAAGGCGACGCCGTGGATGCCGTCGCGGCCCGTCGGGTTGCCGAGGTACACGAAGACGTCGCCGACGCCGCCGGCCTTGGAGTGCACCAGTTCGTCCTTGCGGACGACGCCGATGCAGCCGACGTTGACGAGGCAGTTGCCCGTGTAGCCCTCGTGGAACGTGATGCCGCCGGCGACGGTGGGGATGCCGACGCGGTTGCCGTAGTCGCGGATGCCGCTGATGACCCCGTCCAGCAGGAAGCGGGGGTGCTTGACGCCCGGCGGCAGGTCCGCATTCTTCATGTCCAGGGGGCCGAAGAACAGGGGGTCGACGAGGGCCACCGGCTGGGCGCCCATGCAGACCACGTCGCGCAGGATGCCACCCACGCCCGTCGCGGCGCCGCCGTAGGGCTCGATGGCGCTGGGGTGGTTGTGGCTCTCCAGGCCGACGGCGTAGTAATGCTCGTCGTCGAACTCGACGATGCCCGCGTCCTCGCGGGCGGCGATCTTGTCCTCGGCGATGCCGTAGACGTTCGCCTTCAGCACCGGCTTGCTGGACTTGTAGCAGCAGTGCTCCGACCACGCCTGGCCGAGGGCCTCCAACTCCACGTCCGTGGGGTCGTCCTCGCCGTCGCGACCCAGGAAGTGGTCGCGGGCGGCCTGCATCTCCTCCAGGGAGAGGCCGATGCTCATCGCCTGGGAGCAGGCCAGCAGTTCGTCGTCGCTCATGTCGCGCAGGCGGAAGCGGCGCAGAGGGAAGCCCACGCCGAGCTTCTCCACCTTCGACTCCCAGGAGGCGGCCGCGGCGGAGGCGGCGGTGGCGTCCGTCACGCAGCGCCCCCCCGGAGTTGCTGGAGGCGCGCGCCGTAGCGGCTGCGGCGGGCGGGCGTCGCCCGGGCCGTCGGGCGGCTCGCCGGGATGCGCTGGCTCGCCTCGCGGGCCGCCGCGTTGTGCGTCCGCTTCTTGTTGGCCGGAGCCGTCATGCTCAGCTCCGGATCTCCACGTCGTAGTCGTGGATGACCGGGTTCGTCAGCAGGCGCCGGCACATCTTGTCCACCTGCTCCCGGGCCTCGGCCTCCGGCGTGTCGCCGAGGTCGATTTCCCAGACCTTCGTCGTGTGGACGGACTGGACGGCGTCGAAGCCGAGCAGGTGAAGCGCCTTCGTGGTGTTGCTTCCCTCCGGGTCGCTGATGCCCGGTTTCAGGTGGACGATGACCTCTGCGCGGACCATGGGTTGCCCCTGGGCGCGCCAGAGGGAAGGGGTATTTACGGGGTGGGGTCCCCGCCGCGCCGGGCCAGCAGCGTCTTGAGCCCGCCCGCGCCTTCGTGTCTCCGTGCGGGTGTGCATCGTCGGCGCGTCGGGGAAGCTGGGCCAGTACATGGTCCAGCACGCCCTGGACCGGGGCCACGAGGTGGTCGGCGTGTGCCGGGAGCAGAGCGTCCACAAGCTGGAGCGATTCGCATCGCGCATCCGCGTCGTGTCGGGGCCGACCAACGACCCCGAGGTCGTCCGGCGCGCCGTGGAGGACTGCGACGGCGTCTTGACCGTCCTCGTGCCGTGGGGCGTGCAGCAGTACGCCACGGGCACCGCGCAGGCGGTCCTGGACCACGCCCACGAGGACGCGCGGCTCGTCTTCTCGTGCGGGTGGCACATCACGCGCGACGGGCAGGACCGGTACACGCGGCGGCTGCGCGCCTTCGTGAAGGTCTTCGGCTGGATCGCGCGGCGGCTCCGGTACGCGGACCTGGACGACCAGGAGGAGGCGTGCCGGCGCGTCTTCGCGAGCGGTCGACGGTGGACCGTCGTGCGCGGCAGCCGCCTGGAGGAGGGCGAGAGCGAGGGGTTGCCGGTGTGGAGCCGCCACGTGGGCGACCCGGTGCTGCGCAGCGACCGGACCCGGCGCATCGACTTCGCCCTCTTCATGGTCGCCGCCCTCGAAGACGACGCACTCGTCCAGGAGGCTCCCGCCATCGTCGGCTGCCAGACCCGGTCGGCCCTGCGCCACGGCCCCGCCCGGCACGCGCCGGATGCGCCGGATGCGCCGTGAGGCACAGACCGTGCCGCGCAGGCGCGCCGACGCGCCGATTCCCTCTTGAAGCACCACCCACTGCGGCCGCCTCGTGGACCCCCGCGCCGCCGTCGAGGCCGTGCGCAGCGCCGCGAGGCGCAGCACGGACCAGTTTCGCGATGGCCTCCCGATGATCGCCAGCGAGAACATCGTCAGTCCCCGCGTCCAGGAGATGCTGGTGACGGACCTGCACGGCCGGTACGCGGAGGGCTTGCCCGGGAAGCGGTACTACCAGGGCTGCAAGCCGTTCGACGACATCGAGTCCCTGGGCATCGAGTTGGCCAGGGAGGTCTTCGGGGCCACGTTCGCCAACATCCAGAGCACCAGCGGCACCAACAGCAACCTGGCGGTCCTGAAGGCGCTGACGAAGCCCGGCGACGCCATCACGGCCGTCAGCACCGCCGACGGCGGCCACATCAGCCACGCCAACATGGGCGCCGTCGGGATGCGCGGCCTGGACCTGCACACGTACCCGTGGCTCGTCGACGAGATGACCATCGACGTGGACGCCGCCGTGAAGATGATCCACGAGGTGAAGCCCAAGCTGGCCCTCTTCGGGCAGTCCATGATCCTCTTCCCGACGCCCATGGAGGAGGTCGCGGCGGCCGCCAAGGAGGTCGGTGCCCACGTCATGTACGACGGCGCGCACGTGCTGGGCCTCATCGCCGGCGGCCAGTTCCAGGACCCCCTGCGCGAGGGCGCGGACGTGCTGACGGGCAGCAGCCACAAGACGTTCCCCGGCCCCCAGGGAGGATTCGTTCTGTCGGCCTCCGAGGACGCCAAGTTCCACCGCAAGCTCAACAGCGGCGTCTTCCCCGGCGTGTGCAGCAACTACTACCTGCACCACATGGCGGCCAGGGCGCGGGCGTTGGCGACGGTG
>JANQNI010000319.1 GCA_028289805.1 Thermoplasmatota archaeon
GAAGGCGCGTTCGTGCACCTCGTCCTCGAAGGCGCCGCCCCACCCCACCACGTCCAGGTCGAGGGTGCGCGCCGCCCACCGGTCGTCGGTGCGCACGCGGCCCTCGGCGGCCTCGACGGCGTGCAGCAGCCCTGCCACGTCGGCGCGGGGCCGGTCCGTCTCGAAGCGCACCACGCCGTTCCAGTAGTCCGGTTGCTCCGGGCGACCGATGGGCGCGGTGCGGTAGAACGGCGACGCGGCGAGGGGGCCGACGGCGGCGCGCAGCCGGTCGAGGCCGGCGGGGACGTGGACGCGGGGGTCGAGGTTGCTGCCGACGGCGACGTGGACGACGGTCCCGGGCCGGGGCGGGCTCATGGCCGGTGGATCTCCACGGCGACGGAGTCGGCGAAGCGCAGCGCGGCCAGCTTGTCCACGCACACGTCCACCGCCTCGACGCCGTCGTGGGCCAGGACCAGCGCCGCGATGTGCTCGGCGAGGGCCTCCAGCAGGCCGTGCTGATGCTGGGCGGCGTAGGCGACGACCTCGTCGCGCAGGACGGCGTAGTCGACGGTGTCCTTGGGGTCGTCGCTGGCGGCGGCCGCGCGCTGGTCGTGGTGGATGGTCAGGTCGACGACCACGTCCTGCTCCCGGTCCTGCTCCCACTCGTGAAAGCCGATGCGGGTGCGCAGGTGGAGGCCGCGGATGTGGATCTTGTCCATATCAGGTCCTCAGGTGCCGTCCGCCGTCCACGAACACCACGTCGCCGGTGACGTACTGCGCCTCCAGCAGGAAGCGCACGGCGTGGGCGACCTCCTCCGGGCGGCCCATGCGACCCAGCACGGTGGCGTCCACGGCGGCCTGCAGTTCGGTGTCGCCGGAGCCGTCGGTGGGGGGCAGGATGGGGCCGGGGGCGACGCCGTTGATGCGCACGGGGGCCAGTTCCCGAGCCAGGGTGCGCGTCAGGTTCCACAGGGCTTGCTTGCTGACGTGGTAGGGGAAGTGGTCGGGGTCGTGGCTCGTGACGCGGGTGTCGAGGAGGTTGACGACGGCGCGGCCGGCCGTGTCGTCTCCGGCGCGGGCGAGGTCGCGGGCGAGGGCCAGGGGCGCCCAGGCGTGCAGGCGCATCATCGCGTCCAGGTCGTCGTAGGTGGTCTGCGCGAGGCGCTGGCGGGGGAAGGCGCTGGCGTTGTTGACGACGTACCTTACGGGGGCGCCGGCCGCCTCGGAGGCGGCGTCCAGCAGGCCGGCCACGGCGTCGGGGTCGGACAGGTCGCCGGTGACGACGGCGCCGCCCAGCGCGTCGGCCAGGGCCTCCGCCTCGGCCACGGAGCCGTGGGCGTGGACGACCACGGTGGCGCCGGCGGCGGCCAGTTCGCGGCAGACGGCCGCGCCGACGCGCTTGGCGCCGCCGGTGACGAGGACCGGGCCGTCGAGGCGGGCGGGGGATGCGGCGCGCGCGGGGTCGTCGAGGGCGGGCACGGCCGGCACGATGGGGGCGTGGGTCTTGAAGACCGTGGACCGGGACGGCGCCGTTCCCGCACCGCAGGGACTTCATGGCCGCGCCCCATGCCCGCCGCGATGGCCGCCTGGCGCAAGGTCCTGGACCCGGATCGGCTGGAGGACGGACGGGTCACGACGGTGGAGGCCGACGGGCGGCAGTTGTGCGTGACGCGCTGCGGCGACCGCTTCGGCGTCCTGGACAACAAGTGCCCCCACCAGGGCGGGCCGCTCGGGGAGGGCAGCATCGAGAACGGGTTGCTGCGCTGCCCGTGGCACGTCTGGGACTACGACCCCCTCACCGGCGAGGCGCCGGGCTTCGACGACGGCGTCGAGAGCTTCGAGGTGGAGGTGCGCGACGACGGCGTGTACGCGCGGTTGCCGGAGCCGGAGGGCCACGCGCACACGGTCGGCGACCTGATGATGCGGACGCTCGCCAACTGGGGCGTCAAGCACGTCTGGGGCATGGTGGGCCACAGCAACCTCGGCGTCGCCGACGCCCTGCGGGAGCGGGAGGCGGCAGGGGAGATCGCCTACTACGGCATCCGCCACGAGGGCGCCGCCAGCTTCGCCGCCAGCGCCTACGGCAAGCTCACGGGCCACCCCGCCGCCTGCCTCGCCATCGCCGGCCCCGGCGCCACCAACCTCCTGACGGGCCTGTGGGACGCCCACATGGACCGCAGCCCCGTCGTCGCGCTCACCGGCCAGGTCAACACCCAGGTGATGGGCCCCGGCGCGTTTCAAGAGGTGGACCTTGCCAAGGCGTTCGGCCAGGTGGCGACGTTCACACAGACCGCGTTGCCCGGCAGCCGCCACGCGGAGCTGGTCAACCTCGCCTGCAAGCACGCCATCCTGGAGCGCGGCGTCAGCCACCTCATCTTCCCCGACGAGGTGCCCAGCCTGCCCTGTCCCGACGGCGCCGAGCCCGGCGGACCCGACGGCCGCGTCCCCGAGCGCCACATCCGACCGCCCACGGACGCACTGGAGGCGGCAGTGAGGCTGCTGGAGGCCAGCCGGCGGCCCGTCGTCATCG
>JANQNI010000373.1 GCA_028289805.1 Thermoplasmatota archaeon
CGGCGGGCGTGGACGACGTGGACGGTCCGGGTGGTGCGTCCGGGGACGGCTCGGCGGGGGGCGGGAGGGTCTTGGCCGCGGCCGGCTCCTTGCGGTTCCACCAGCGACGGGGCTTGCGTGCGGGGAGGTCATGGTGGTGCGGGTGGTGGGGGTCGGAGGGTCGCGTCTCGTCCTCGGAGCCGACGACCGGGTCCAGGTACTCCGCCTCCCACACCTTCAGGACGCTGATGGTGACACCGACGATGAGGGGGCCGAGGAACAACCCGATGAAGCCGAAGGCGGCGACGCCGCCCAGCACGCCGATGAGGACGAAGATGGGGTGGATGGCCGCGCGGTCGCCGATGAGCTTCGGCCGCACGAAGTTGTCCACCTGGCTGACGACGATCGCGCCCCATGCCATCAGGAAGACGCCCTGCCAAAGGTCGCCGCGCACGAGCAGGAACAGGGCCGCCGGCACCCACACCAGGAAGGCGCCGACGATGGGCAGCAGGGACAAGATCGCCATGACGCTGGCCCACACGATGGCGCCGGGGACCCCCGCGATGAGGAAGCCGACGCCGCCGAGGGCGCCCTGGATGAGGCTCGTCAGGATCTGGCCGGCGAAGACGGCGTTGAGTCCGTTGCGCGCCTCCTCCAGCAGGTAGTGCACCTGCGCGGCGGGGATGGGCGCGGCCCGCTCCAGGTACACGACGAGGCGCTCGCCGTCCACGAGGACGTAGTAGACCACGAACAGGATGACCGTCAGCGCGACGAAGAACGCCGGCGCCGCCCGGGCCAGGTCCGTGGCGATGTCGCGCAACTCCTCGATGGCCCGCCCCTGCAGGTCCTGGACGTTCTGCATCACCGTCGCGTTGCGCTCCGCCGTCGTGTTCTCGGGGTAGGCGTACCGCAGCGCGGTCTGGATCGCCGGCGACTCCAGCGCCCGCTCGGTCCACTCCTCCGCCTTGCCCTCCTGCAACGACGTGGCCAGGTCCGTGGCGTCGTTGGCCAACGCCAGCCCCAGCAACCCGATGGGGATCGCCAGCAACAGGAACAACGTGAACATGGTGCCGAACGCCGCGACGCGGTTGGGCAACCACCGCTCCCACGTCTTGTCGATGGGCAGCGCGAGGACGGCCACGAAGACGCCCGTGACCATGAAGATCACGAACGGCTTGAACACCACCCACACCAGGACGAACAACGCCACCATGATGAGGAGGAAGAACAGGTGGCTCTGCTGCGGCAGCGGCCGGGTGCGCGCGGGGGCGTCCACGGTCCGTCACCACGCTCCCCGTTCAAGGCCCCTTCGTCCCCTGCCCGGCGGACCCGCACCTTCATCACCGGCGCACCACTCGCCGCCCCCGTGGCCGCCTTGAAGGTCTGGGTCGTCGACAACGGTGGACAGTGGACGCACCGCGAGTGGCGCGTGCTTCGCTACCTGAAGGCGGACACCAAGATGGTCCCCAACGACACCCCCGTGGAGGAGTTGGAGGCGGCCGGGCTCGACGGCCTGCTGCTCTCCGGCGGCGCCCCCCGCGTCGGCGTCGACGGCACCCTCGGCCACTGCGCCGACTACATCGACCGCCTCGACGTGCCCATCCTCGGCATCTGCGCCGGCCACCAGTTCCTCGCCCGCCACTTCGGCGGCTCGGCCGCGCCCGGCAAGACCCCCGAGTTCGGCGCCGTCGACATGGACATCCAGGAGGCCGGCGGCATTCTGGACGACATCGAGAGCCCCACGCAGGTCTGGGCCAGCCACCACGACGAGGTCGACGCGGTGCCCGAGACCTGG
>JANQNI010000022.1 GCA_028289805.1 Thermoplasmatota archaeon
CGGTCCATGCGGGTGCCCATCCCGAGGTCCTCCAGGACCGCCTCGGCCATGTCGAGCCAGCGCTTGGGGTCCTCGTCGCCGCGCACGGTGATGGCCCAGCCGGGCTTGGCGCCCTTGGTCTCCACGGTGTCGGCGTGGTAGAGGTTGAAGGTGCGCCAGGAGGAGGCGATGTCGCGCGTGAGGCGGATGTGGGGGTCCTGGTCGACGCCCACGGGCACCAGCACGGGGCGGGGTCCCCCCAGGTCGGGGCGCTGGACGTGGAGGATGTCCGCGGCCTGGACGAGGGGGGCGTTGACGTGGGCGAGGTGGGTGTCGGTGCCGAAGCCGTACATCTGCTGCATCTGGCCCCACTTCACCTTGAGGGCGAAGCGGTCGGCGAGGTCCTTGACGCGGTGGCGCCGGGTCTGGAAGTAGACCTCCGCGCTGCCGGGGTCGAGGCCGAGGGCGAGGTAGTTGCGCACGTACTGGTCGACGGCCAGCTCCTGCGCCTTCTCCAGAGACAGGCCGCGGGCGGCGACGGCCTCGAAGTCGGCCACGGCGATGTGCAGGTCCGCGCCGTGGCGCTGGTGGGCGATGCACTGCTCGACGACCATCTTGTGGCCCAGGTGCATCAGGCCCGACGGCATGAGGCCGGTCATGACGCTCCAGGGGTCCTTGCCGCGCACGGCGTCCCGGACGCGCTGGAAGTCGCGGTGCCCGAAGACGACGCCTCGGCGCAGCAGGACGTGGGGGTCGTCGAAGACCTGCCACTCCTCCGGGCCGAACGGCTCGATGCCGAACTCGGAGCGCAGGCGACCGTAGTCCTGGTACTGACTGCTGCCCCAGGGGTCGATGTGCACGCCCGCCCCAGGCTCATGCCTCTCTTGGCTGCTTCGTCGTGCGTCGGGGCCACAACAGCGCCGTCAGGGCCCCGAGCGCCACGGCCACGGGGGCCCACGGCGTGCTCCACGCTCCGGGGACGGGGGGTCCGGGTGCGTAGGTGGCGGTCCAGCCGGGGACGTAGGAGACGCCGGGGGCGTCGGGCTCGGGCCGGGCCAGGACGGTCCAGGGGCCCCCTGCGGCGCTGGCGGCCGTGAGTTCGTGGGCACCGGCGGCCACCGGGACGGTCGCGGGGGTGGTGTCGTTGGTGGTGGCGACCCAGACGCCGTCCAGGTGCCACTCCACGGGCGCGTCGCCGGTGCCGGTGCTGACGAGCCGCAGTTCGGCGTCGGCGGCGAGGGTGGGCGACAGCAGCAGGAGCGCCAGGGGGAGGGACGCGAGGCTCACGGGACCACCGTGAAGCTGGTGCGGTAGTCGCCCGCAGGCAGGGGGGTGGGGACGTCCGCGAGGCGCAGCAGGACCTCCACGGCGGCGCCCGGCGCGAGGGCGGGCAGGGCGGCCAGCGGCGCGTCGTAGGGCGTCCACGTCCACTGCGCGCCGGGGTCGTCGGCGGGGCGGACGCCGACCTGGAGGCGGCCGGCGACGGGGAGGGTGCCGGAGCCCCGGAGGTCGCTGACGTCGATGCGGGGGGTGGTCGCGGCGGTGCCGTCGTTGGCGAGCCGGAACGGCGTGGCGTCCGCGGGGCCGCCGCCGGGGACGAGGGGCGGGAAGCGGACGCCGCCGTCGGGCAGGACGAGGCGCAGGGCGTCGTCGGCGACCTCGAACGTGGCCGTGGCCTCGGCGGCGTTGCCGGCGGGGTCGGTGGCGGCGAGCACGAGGACGACGGTGCCCGCGTCCGGGAAGGAGACGGCGAGG
>JANQNI010000026.1 GCA_028289805.1 Thermoplasmatota archaeon
CCGGCCCTGGAGTTCCGCGCCCCCGTCGACCTCGGCAGCAAGGCGGGCGTCCTGGACACCGGCGTCGGCGCCTTCGGCACCAGTTGCCAAGACAGCCTCGACGACGGCGACTGCGGCCTCGGCGAGCCCACCCTCGAGGTCGACGGCGCCGGCACCGTGTACGTCAGCGGCGTCTGCTGCCTCACCGTCGCACCCCCCATCTACGTCAGCCGCGACGGCGGCGCCACCTTCGAGCCCCTGGAGACGCCCGGCGTCCGGGAAGCCTTCGGCGTCGAGGGCGACTTCGCCGTCGACCAGGAGGGCCGCGTCTACTTCAGCGACATCGAGTTCGCCGGCACCTTCCAGGTCACCGTCTGGGACGCCGACGGCACCTACCTGCGCCACACCAAGTGGCCCGCCCCGCCCCTGGTCGACCGCGACTGGGTGCGCGCCGAGGGCGACGGCACCGTCTACTACGTCTACAACACCGCCGTCGCCGGCACCCGCGTCTACAAGTCCACCGACGCCGGCATGACCTGGAGCCCCGACGCCATCCACACCGTCCCCTACGCCCTAGGCAACGTCGCCCTCTGGCCCGGCCACGAGCTTTGCCTCTTCGGCGGCAGCCAGGACGGCTTCCGGCGCCTCGACTGCAGCAACGACGGCGGCGAGACCTGGTGGAGCGAACGCAGCACCCTCCCCGTCGGCGACGGCCCCTTCCCCGTCGGCGCCTACGCCGAGGACGGCACCCTCTACCTCGCCGAGGCCGCTGGCGGCGCCATCACCTACACCCACCGCAGCCCCGACGGCGCCTGGAGCGACCACGTCCACACCGTCAGTCCCGAGGGCGGCCAGCACCGCATGCCCTGGATCGCCGCCGGCGCCGCGGGCGGCGTCGCCCTCGCCTGGTACGGCACCGACGCCGAGGACGGCGACGGCGACTGGCACGTCCACGCCGCCGCCAGCCGACAAGCCGGCGCCGACGCGCCCCGCTGGGACGCCGTCGTCGCCGACCCCGAACCCGTCTTCCAGGGCGCCCTCGGCCGCGACCTCCTGGACTTCCTCCAGGTCGAGCTGGGTCCCGACGGTGCCATCCACGTCGCGTACTCCAAGCTGCGCGCCGGGCAGGGCCCCGACGGCAACGAGGAGCAACTGCACTACGTCCGCTCCGAGCCCAGCCCCCTCGCCGCCGACGCCTACCTCTGGGGCCCACAATCGCAAGCCTGATTCCCCCGCCCCCGCCTCCGAACCCGTGCAGCAGGAGCCGACGCGGTGGGCGCGGTTCGTCGCGTGGATGAACCACGAACACCGCAACAACACCCTCGTGGACGCCTGGAGCGGCGTCCACCTCGTCACCGGCATCGCCATGGGGTGGGTCATGGACCCCTTCGTCGCCCTGCTCATCCTCGTTCTGTGGGAACCGTTCGAGATCCTCGTCCTCTCCCCCCTCTTCGAGAAGTGGTGGGGCATCGAGTTCGGCTTCGAGACCCTGCGCAATTCCCTCTCGGACATCGTCTTCGACGCCCTGGGCGTGGCGTTGGGGGTCTGGGTGCTGGGAGCGTTCGTGGAACCGCCGTTCATGCTGTTTTGATTCGCGAACGCAGAACGGCGGTCGTCGCAAAAACGTCGTCGTCTGGAATCCAACGGTTCCGCCTATGGCATCCAATTCGGTGGCTCACTGCCGACCGTGTCGGCATGTGATCGAACATGAACGGAAGAAAAGAACCAACCCACGGGATGCGGGCGAAAGCCCTGCTGTTGGCCGCGTGCCTCGCCGTCGCCTCCCTCCCCCTCGCGTCGGCCGGCGTGGACGCACGGCCCGTCGACGCCTTCGTCGTTCCCGCAGGTGAAACGGCCCTCGTTCCCGCCGGCGCCACCATCCGCGCAGCCACCATCCACGTCGAAGGTACCCTCGTCGTCGATGCGGACGGCCCCGACGGCGGACTTCTCTCCCTCGTCGCGTCCGACCTGCTGCGCGTGGACGGGCACATCCTGCTGCCCGACGGACAACGTGGTGCCGACGCTGCGGATGGCGGCGCCCCGCCCACCGGGGGAGACGGAGGTGGCGGCGGGAGTCTCCTGTTGGCCGCTGGACCCCACGGTATCCTGTCCGTGTCCTCCGGCGCCGTCATCCGCATCGGGGACGGTGGCGACGGCGGCGTGGCCACGTCCACCAAGCCCGGCGTCGGGGCCGTCGGAGGCGACGGCGGGGCCGCCGGCGTCCTGATGCTCCTGGCGCAGACCGTCTCCTTCGACGGCACCGTCGCTGGGGGTCACGGAGGCCACGGGGGTCCCGCTACCAGCGCCCCGACCCTGCCCGGCGCCGATGCAGGCTTCGCCAAGGGCGGTGACGGCGGCGCAGGTCGCCTCGTCACGGCCCTGGCGACCCACGTCGACGCCACGACGCTCGACGTCGACCGCGCCATCGACCTCCACACCTGGCATAGGGCCGTTGGGCTCGCCTTCAACCCGCAGGTCGGTCCCACCTCCCTGGCAGCCGCGCGGGCTACCTGCGTGGATCCGCTCTCCATGCCTTGCCCGGATTCCGACCTCTTGGCTCAACTCCTGAGCGAGCCCCTCCCGGGGGGCCCGTGCGACCTCAGCAAGCGCCTCTGCTCCAACGACGCCCCGGACTACCTCCCTTCCCTCGACTGGGATGCAGTTTGGTCTTTGGTGAACTTCATTGGAGGAATTGACCCGGGCCCCCTGGTCCAGCAAGCCCTGGGTCTGGTGCCGCCCGTTCCTGATGTGGATCCGGGGGCTCTCGTGGGCGATTTCCTGCGGCAGGTGCCTCCTGTTCCTGATGTGGATCCGGGGGCTCTCGTGGGCGATTTCCTGCGGCAGGTGCCTCCTGTTCCCCGCGTGGATCCGGGGGCTCTGTTGGATGTTGTCCCCGCCCTCCATGGCCTCGTCCCCAGCCCGGGCGACCTCGTCCCGAGCCCTCCTGGGCTGCCGGGCCTGCCAGGGCTACCTGGCCTCCTGAGTGAATTCCAGCCCGGCATCGTGCCCGGCCTCGTCGGGCTGCCGGTCCTCGCCCCTGTGGACGGAGAATGCGGCGGTGGAAATGGCGGCGACGGCGTGACGCGAGGAGCGTCGGCGGGGGATGCGGGAGATGGGGGGGATGGTGGATCTGGGCCGTCTGGCACCAGTGGAACCCTTGGAGGGACTGGCGGCAAGGGCGGCAATGCGGCCACAGCCGAAGGCGGCCGCGGAGGCGACAGCGTGGACTGCGACGCCGGCAAGGGTGGCTTTGCCCAGAGCACCGGCGGTGCCGGAGGCGCTGGAGGAAAGGGTGGTGTCGGTGGTGAGGGCTTCCTGCTCAATGGCGGCGACGGAGGTCCGGGAGGCACCGGCGGCAACGGAGGCAACAGCGGCGACGCCACCGGAGGCAACGGCGGGCACTCCTTCTTCGCCAAGGGAGGCGCCGGAGGCTGGGGCACCACCGTCGGCGGCGACCCTGGACAGGCTGGCGCTGGAGGCAACGGCGGCGATGGTCGTGTTGGAGGTGGGTCCGGTGGTGCCGGGGGCGCCAAAGGAGGCGACGGAGGTAGCGCTGGTTCCGCCAAGGGAGGCGCCGGAGGCTGCGGCTTCTTCCACGAGGCAGGTCCCGGCGGGAGCGCCCTCATCACAGCCGCGGCCGCCGCCGCGGGCGGGAAGGGAGGCAAACCCGGCAAGGGAACGCTGCTGGGCAACGGTCTGTCCGGCCCCACCGGTGTCAGCGGCTTGCCCGGGGTGAAGGGCCTCGGCCTCGATGGGCCGGACGGGACATCCGGTGTCGCGGTCCTTGCCTGACCCAGCGAATCTTCTCCTTCTTCTCCTATTCTGGGCAGAGCCTCGGATCGCCGGGGTGAAGGGGGCGCACCATGGCGTCTGCCAGGTGCCGTGCGTCCACGATGGACCACCACTGGCCGTCCATGGCCCATGCGCCGTGCAGGCGGCAGCCTTGGTGTTCAAGGAGCGTTTCGGCGGACCCGTCTGGGGAGACGGCTACCACTTCTCGGCCGGATGGGATGAGCCAACGACCTTCATCCCACCCAAACGACTCGTGGATTCCTGTCCCGATGGTTGTAGTGATGTCGACGGTGGTCCAGTCCCAGGCACCTACGGGGCTGATTTGGTGTAGATAGTCCCTTGGGGTGATGAGGACTCCGGGGGCAACAGGAAGAGACTCGACGATTGCATAGTGGTCTCCTTCCGGCGTGGCTAGGAGCGCGGTGATGAAGAACTCGCCTTCCTCGATGGATGGGGCCTTGGCTACCTCGGGAATCCAGGGGGTCTCTTCAATCCGACCCTCTACGTAGAAGATGGTGTCCACGTCGTTGAGGTACAACAAACGGACTTGGGTCTCGTATGCACCCAGCCCGACGCCTGCGCCGGGGTAGATTCGGCTGTGTTGGATTACGGGGCCCGTGCCGGTCGTCAGCCATTGCTGGGCATCCACGATGACGATTGGGGATGAGCCTGAGGCGTTGGTCGTGTCAATTGCCGCGAAGACGGCTTGGTCGGATGCTGCGACTTCTGGCCAGCCGACGATGAGTGTTGCCGGGGGGAGTGCCGCGGTGGCGTTGACGAGGTGGATGGTCTCTCCGTCGTAGGATCCGAGCCACCAGGAGGGGCCGTCGGCACGGAAGGAGAAGATGACCTGGTCTTGGAACGCGGTCCCTTTGAGGCTTGAGGTTCCAGGGGGCATGGGCACGGAGACTTCGGTCTTGGTTGTGTTGTGGAGGGCGACGCCCTTGATTTGCCCTCCTTCGGGGTCGTCGAAGACGAAGGCGGGGCCGAACCGCGTTGGGCCTCCGGCGAACTGGAGGGTGCCGCCGGCGGCGCCCTCTTGGCTGGGGTGGACAAGGACGACGCGGTCTGGACGGGTCGCATCCATCTCCTGCGTGGGGGGCGTTTCGTTGGAGCCCGCGTTCAGGCACCCGGAAAGGAGGAACAACAAGGCGACAAGGGCTGGTCGATTCGAGTTCATGAACATGCTCCAAATTGGTTTCTGGAGTTGTGGGGCCCCTGGCGCCGACTAAATTCTGCCCATGTCGGGCCCGCGTGGGCTGGAGGGCCGAACCATATGAAGGTCTTGTGACCTTCCTGCTGGGTGGTCGCGACGAGGCCCTGCCGTACCAGGTCCCGCAAGGCGTCCCGGACAATGCGGGGGTTGGGGATTTCAAGGACTTTAGACAGGTGGTGCTCCACGTCCTCCTGGCGAGCGACTTGGCGCATGGCAATGAAGAACGCCGCCGCCCGCCGGGCGGGGTGGACCAACCGGTCCGCCTGCCCCGTGGATGCAAGTTGGAGGGCCAAGGCGCGCTGCGTGCGCACCACGGGGTCATAGGGTGTCGTGGAGTGGACGTAGAGAGGAATCTTCGGCGTGCTGATGCGATGCACGTATCTCCTGCGGGAGAGGGACTCAAGGTGGTACACGCAGGTCGTTCGCGGGATTCCGGTCAATTTGGAGGCGTCCGTGCGGGTCAGAACGGGGTGGGTCTGGAACAGGCTCTCGATCAGGCCTCGGGCAGTTTCTCCACCCTCCATTTTTTGCATAATGATCGCATCACCGATTGGTCATGCGGCAGACGGTTGTTAAATGCTCCTTGCTCCGAGGGGCAATAACAAAGCCAATCGGTTCATGGTTTTCTGCGCCTGCCCCTCTCCTCGCAGCCCTCGGGTCGACCCCCGCCACACCCCTCATCAACGCCCCCCGCCTGCCCCCGCCATGGCCCTGCTCGAAGCCGGCACCCTCGACGCCCTCAACCAGCACATCCAGCAGGAACTGGCCAGCGGACACGAGTACCTCGCCGCCAGCGCCCACTTCAGCATGACCGGCATGGAGGGCATGGCGACGTGGATGCGCCACCAGGCCGACGAGGAGCGGGCCCACGCCATGCGCTTCTACGACCACGTCCTGCAACGCGACGGCGCCGTGCGGCTGTACGACATCCCCGCCCCGCCCCAGGAGTACGCCGACGCCCTGGACGTCTTCCGGCAGGCGCTGGAGCGGGAGGAGCGCACCACGCGGCACATCAACAAGCTCTACGAGTTCGCCGTCGAGCACAAGGACTTCGCCCTGAAGATCTTCCTCCAGTGGTTCATCGAGGAGCAGGTGCGCGAGGAGGATTCCCTGCGCAACATCCTGCAACGCCTGGAACTGATCGGGGACGACAAGGCCGCCCTCGTGATGCTCGACCGGGACCTGGGCCAGCGTGAGGCGCCCGGCGCCGCGTAGGCCGCGACAGCAGGCGCGACCTTCGACCGGGCGGCTTAATGCCACGTCCGCCGGTCTGCCTCCATCAATATCCACGTCGACCACGCCCGCCCGCCCCAGCGCCACCGCCACTACGGTCGCAACATCGTGGTGGCGCTGCTGGCCACGGGCAGCGTGTTCGTCCTGGAGGTCTACGCAGCCCTGCGCACGGGCAGCCTCGCCCTGCTCTCGGACGCGGGGCACCTCCTCGTCGACCTCTCGGGGTTGGTCTTGGCCTACATCGCCCTGCGCTGGGCGAGCCGGCCGGCGACGCCGCAGGCCACGTACGGCTTCTACCGGGCGGAGGTGCTGGCGGCGAGCGTCAACGGCTTCCTGCTGGTGGGCATCGTGGTGTTCCTGGTGTACCGCGCCGTCGACCGGCTGCGCTCGCCGCTGGTGGAGCTGGACCACGTCTTCGTGTTGTGGGTGGCCCTCGTCGGCCTGGCCGCCAACGTCGTGGCGGCCCTGTTCCTGCACCGGGACGCGGGGGAGAACATCAACACGCGGGGGGCCTTCTGGAACGTCGTCGGGGACGGCCTTGCGAGCGTCGGCGTCATCGCGTCGGCCCTGCTGGTGCGGTGGACGGGCGACCCCGGCTGGGACACGTACGTGACGTTCCTGGTGGCCGCCATCATCGCCTGGGGCGCCGCGGGGTTGTTGCGCAGCAGCATGGCCATCCTGCTGGAGACGGCGCCGCCCCACGTGGACATGGAGGACGTCAAGCGTGCCGTGGAGGGCATCGACGGTGTCGTCGACGTCCACGACCTGCACTGCTGGACCCTGACCCCGGGGCAGTACGCGCTGACGATGCACGTCACCATCGAGCAGCGTCGCGTGCCGACGTTCCACGGCGTCACGCAGGCCATCGAGGACCTGCTGGAGGAGCGCTTCGGCCTCGACCACTGCACGATCCAGGTGGAGCCGGAGGGTCCGGCGGTCGACCGGTTCGACTCCGTACAGGGGGAACTGCCCCCGTAGCCGGCGCCGCTACGCGTCGTCGATGGCGACCATGCCGTCGCGCTCCGCCTCGGCGGCGTCGAGGGTGTCGGGGCGCACGACGCTCATGGGCACCGGCGCCAGCGTCACGACGATGCCGAGGACGATGAGGCCGAGGCCGAGCCAGACGCGGCCGAAGTCGAAGAGGTTGATGCTGCCCGCTGCGAACGTGAAGATGCCGCCGATCTTGGCAAACAGCGTGAGGCGCTTGTAGTCCGTCTCGGAGAGGACCAGGGGCA